>JAFIHK010000097.1 GCA_017848635.1 Bacteroidales bacterium
AAAAATCTACTATCGGAATTATATAAAAAATATGCTGTATCTATCAATAATATACATTGCAGGTCTTGCTGGGCTCATAATTTCTGTTCTTTTTGTGCGGCATTGAGAATGAAGGATGGCGAATTCATTGTTCCCGGTCACGATGAATGTGAGTTCATGAGAAGTACCATTAAATTAAGCTTCAAGACATTTATACAATTATATAACAAATATCCAAACGAGCTTAAGCAGATTTTTGATCAAAAGAAAAACATTAAACGATATAAAACAATAGTTTCGGTTGATAAATTTAATAATTATGGAAATCAAGAAAATTAAAGAGTTGACATTTAGTGAAATGGAAAAGCTCATTGCCGGATTTTCTGCTAAATGTAATTGTGGCTGCAGTTGTTGTTGTAATAAAGGAGAGAACTTTTCTACTACAACTAATTCAAAGGACAAAAGTACCAAGGATAATGCTTATGAGAGTGCAAAATGTGGCTGTAGTAAATGTTGTGACACTACTGATGTTTCAAAGAGCCAGATTAATGTTCTTAAAAACCAGACATCAACGGGAAGTGGCCCGTTCTAAACTGCTTATTTTAAAATAGAGCCGTTTCCTTAAAATTATGAAAGTAAAAATGGTTTATCAACAGGACGCGATGGATTGCGGACCATCGTGTCTTGTGATGATATCCTCATTGTATTCAAAAAAAGTAACTCTGTCGTTTGCCAGAGATTTATGCAATATTTCAAGAGAGGGGGTCTCATTCTTGAATATTGCTGAAGCCGGAATGAAATTGGGATTCGATGTAAAAGGGGTTAAAATAAGTTTGGATTTTTTAATTGAGTCAGTTAATTTCCCGTGTGTAATACATTGGAATGAAAACCATTTTGTTGTAGTATATAAGGTTAATAAAAGTAAGATATACATATTGGATCCTGCAATTGGGAAAGTATCCTACACAATCGAGGAGTTCAGTGATAAGTGGACAACGGATGCCTCAGGAGATGGATTTGCCTTACTATTTAAGTGTTCAGAAAATTTTACAACATCGGAAGAAATTAAATCTACAAATAAAACCCGGTCTTTCTATAAGTATTTAAAACCACATAAATTTCTGCTTTTTCAAATAGCAACAGGGATGATATTCGGCAGTATTCTACAGCTGGTTCTCCCTTTTCTGACCCAGGCTATGGTAGATTTCGGGGTTATTGGGAAAGATCATAATGTCTTGCAGATTATATTAATAGGCCAATTATTCTTTACTCTGGGGGCAATAGTGGTTTCATTTTTCCAGGGATGGATAATACTTTATATAGGCTCACATATTAATATCAATATGTTATGTGATTTCTTCATGAAAATTATCAAGCTCCCGATAAATTTTTTCGAAACGAGGCAATCAGGAGATGTTCTTCAACGGATATCTGACCAATCCCGGATAGAAAATTTTATTTCAAATATATTACTTCAGATATTGCTTACAATTGCTAATTTGATAATATTCAGCGCTGTATTGCTATACTATAATCATACGATTTTTTTAATTTTTTTCCTTGGGAGCCTGGCTAATTTAATCTGGATCTCATTCTTCCTGAAAAAAAGAAAAAAAATAGATTATGAGCAATTTTCATTCTCTTCTAAAAGTCAGGACATACTTATTCAATTAGTTAAAGGAGTTCAGGAGATCAAGCTGAATAATTGTGAAACAAAAAAGATATCACAATGGCTGACAATTAAAAAGAAGCTATATAATATAAGCGTTAGTAGCTTAAAATTAAGTCAGTACCAAACTATCGGGAGTAGTGTACTGAATGAATTTCTGCACATTTTCATACTTTTTATCTCTGCGAATTTTGTTATTAATAGTGAATTAACATTTGGAATGATGATCTCTATACAATTTATCATAGGACAAGTTAATGCACCATTAAATGAAATCATATCATATATATACATAATTCAGGATACAAAAATCAGTATGGAGCGGCTCTCCTATGTTCAGAATCATGAAAATGAAATGGAGGAGAATAAAAACTATATACCTGTGCCTGAACTTAAAGAGGATATTGTTTTCAAAAATGTATCATTCAGGTATGGTGGAGGGTTATCTCCAATCATCCTCGATGATATCTCGTTCTCTATTCCTTCAAAAAAGAAAACGGCAATCGTTGGAATGAGTGGCTGTGGAAAAACTACAATTATCAAATTGCTTCTTGGTCTTTATAAGCCAACTTCCGGTTCCATATTGATTAATAATGCAGATATTCAGGATATTAATCTTGAGGACTGGAGAGATCTATGCGGAACGGTTATGCAGGATGGGTATATTTTTTCAGATACTATTTATGATAATATCTGCCTGAACGATAAAAAATTTGAAGAAGAGGAGGTCTCTACCGCAGCAGAGATTGCCAACATAGGTGATTTTATCTCAGAACTGCCTTTAAAATATAAAACCATGGTAGGCAGCAATGGAATTGGATTAAGTACCGGACAGAAGCAGAGAATTCTGATAGCAAGGGCAGTTTGTAAAAATCCGGAGGTTATCATATTTGATGAAGCCACAAATTCATTAGATGCGAATAATGAGCTAATTATTCTTGATAAGATGGATTCATATTTACGAGATAAGACATCAATTATTATTGCTCACAGACTCAGTACCGTTAAAGATGCAGACCAGATTATTGTGCTTAAAAAGGGTAGAGTTGAAGAGATTGGTCGACATAATGACCTTATTGATAGAAAAGGGGAGTATTATAATTTGGTTAATAATCAACTATATAGATAACATACTATATATACATGGAAAAATCTGAAGAAAAATATGACTTTAATATAAAGCAATTACCTTTTATTATAAGGTGGGGTATATTTATTGTATTAATAGTGTTTATAATAATCTTAGTCAGTATTATTCTTCTCTATCCTCAAAAATTCAGTTTTATAGCTCAAATTTTCTCCGTTAAACAATAAGGGAAGTTGTTATTGGTTAGTCATGATTTATCTGCCTGTAGGTACTTGTATTTTCAATAATAAATCGTATATTTGCAGCCCGCGTTTTATGCGGTTTTGTTTAATTTATTAAAAAACACCAAATTAACAACCAATGCCTGGATTAATTGGAAAAAAAATCGGAATGACATCCGTTTTCGATGCTGATGGGAAAAATATCCCATGCACCGTTATTGAGGCTGGACCGTGTGTTGTTACGCAAATTCGTACAGAAGAGAAAGATGGTTATGCCGCTGTACAACTTGCCTATGACGAGAAAAAAGAAAAACACACCAGCGCAGGCTTATCAGGCCACTTTAAAAAGGCACAAACCACACCTAAAAAGAAGATTGTTGAATTCGGCAACGATTTTAGCAAAGAGCTTCAGTTAGGCGACACCGTCACCGTTGCAGATGTATTCCACTCTGCATTAGAATGGGTTGATGTAACAGGAATTTCAAAAGGAAAAGGTTTTCAGGGCGTTGTGAAACGTCACGGATTCGGTGGAGTTGGCGGCCAGACACACGGTCAGCACAACCGTCTTCGTGCTCCCGGTTCAATGGGTGCCTCTTCGTGGCCTTCTCGTGTATTTAAAGGTAAAAGATTGGCCGGCCGTATGGGCGGTGATCAGGTAAAAATTCTGAACCTCAAAGTTATTAAGGTAATCCCTGAAAATAACCTGGTTTTGGTTAAAGGATCTATTCCGGGAGCCAAAGGTTCATATGTAATCGTGGAGGAATAAGCTACTATGGAATTATCAGTATACAAAATAGATGGTAAAGAGTCCGGAAAAAAGGTGACTCTTGATGCTGGTGTATTTGGAATAGAGCCAAACGACCACGCTATTTATCTGGATGTAAAACAGTACCTGGCAAATCAGAGACAAGGTACTCACAAGACCAAAGAGAAGTGGGAAGTTGCATACAGCACCAAGAAGATTGTCCGTCAAAAGGGATCAGGCGGTGCACGTCACGGCAGCATTAAGTCTCCTACTTATGTGGGAGGGGGTAGAGCTTTCGGCCCGCAACCTCGTGACTACGGTTTCAAACTCAACAAAAAACTGAAACAACTCGCAAGATTTTCTGCTCTTAGCCATAAGGTGAAGGAATCTGCTCTCACACTTGTTGAATCATTTAATATTGAAACCCCTAAGACAAAAGAGATCAAACAGATCGTTGCTAACCTCAAGGTTAATGACAGAAAGATTCTCTTTGTACTTCCTGAAAACAATAACAATATTTACTTATCGTCCCGTAATCTGCAAAACATTAAGGTAATCTCTGTTAATGAGCTCAATACCTACGATGTTCTCAATGCTACATCTCTCATTATGGTAGATGGCGTTCAGGATATTCTGCAGGCTCAGTCAGGGCGTAAATAAACCGTACAGCGATGAGAATTTTAATTAAGCCTATAGTAACAGAAAAGTTGACGATTCAAGGCGACAAATTGAATCGTTACGGTTTTGAAGTTGACCGCAGCGCAAACAAATTGCAGATTAAAGCAGCGGTTGAGGAGATGTATGGTGTTAAGGTATTGGATGTTAATACCGTGAACTACCAGGGTAAACGTAAAAGCCGCTTTACAAAAGCGGGATTATTGAGTGGCCGTGCAAATCACTTTAAGAAGGCATTTGTAACACTGGCCGGTGATGATAAGATTGATTTTTACAGTAATATATAAGGTCTATGGCAATACGCAAATTCAAACCGGTACCTCCCGGTACAAGACATAAGTCTATAAGCGCATTCGACGATATTACCTGCAGCGTTCCTGAAAAATCGCTTTTGGCTCCGATTAGAAAATCGGGTGGTCGTAACGGCGAAGGAAAGATGACAATGCGCTATATCGGAGGCGGACACAAAAGGATGTATCGCGTTATAGACTTTTTAAGAAATAAAGATAAGTACACTGCTACAGTTAAAACTATCGAGTACGATCCGAACAGAAGTGCAAGGATCGCGCTGGTTGTTTACGCTGATGGTGAGAAACGCTATATTATAGCTCCTAACGGAATAAAAGTTGGTCAGGTTATTGCCTCTGGTTCGGGCGTTGCTCCGGAAATTGGTAACACTCTGCCTCTGTCAGAAATTCCACTTGGTACTCTTGTTCACAACATTGAACTGCATCCGGGACAAGGTGCAGCTATGGCCCGCAGCGCCGGAACATATGCTCAGCTTACAGCCCGCGAAGGGGGTCACGCTATTCTCCGTTTGCCTTCGGGTGAAACAAGAATGGTTTTGACAACTTGCCGTGCAACTGTTGGAACAGTATCAAATCCCGATCACAATCTTGAGTCCGATGGTAAAGCCGGTCGTAAACGCTGGCTTGGTCGCAGGCCTCGTAACCGTGGTGTGGTAATGAACCCAGTAGATCACCCTATGGGTGGTGGTGAAGGACGTGCTTCCGGAGGTCACCCAAGATCTAGAAAAGGTATTCCTGCTAAAGGTTACAAGACCCGTAATCCTAAGAAGACTTCTAAGAAATTTATTATTGAAAGAAGGAAAAAATAACGGAATTAAACTGATAGAATTATGAGTCGTTCACTAAAGAAAGGGCCTTACATTGAGGCCAGTCTCGAAAAAAAGGTTCTTGCCATGAATGAAGTTGGCAAGAAAGAGGTTATCAAAACCTGGTCACGCGCCAGTATGATTTCACCCGACTTTGTGGGACACACCATAGCTGTTCATAATGGGAATAAGTTTATTCCGGTTTATGTAACTGAAAATATGGTTGGACACAAACTCGGAGAGTTTGCACCGACACGCACATTTAAAGGCCACTCGGGTAATCGTTAATGTATTTAATGTATAAGCAAAATCAGAATAATGGGAGCTCGAAAGAAAGAATCAGCTGAAAAGCTTAAAGAAATAAGGAAACAGACAGCTTACGCAAAGCTGAATGATGTTCCTACATCGCCTCGTAAAATGCGTCTCGTTGCAGACATCATCAGGGGCGTAGAAGTAAACCGCGCTTTGGATATATTGAAATATACCAAAAAGGAGGCCTCAATTCGTCTTGAGAAACTTCTCCGTTCGGCAATTGCCAACTGGGAAGCTAAGAATGAATCGGAGCGCAAAGAGTTGGAAAACGGAAATATCTGTGTTCAATCAATTATGGTAGGACAGGGCCGTTCACTCAAGCGTATTCGTACAGCACCTCAGGGTAGAGCAGCACGCATCCGCAAACGCTCTAACCACGTAACAATCGTGCTTGGTAAAAAAAGTAAAACCGTAAAAGAGGAGAATTAATATGGGACAAAAAACTAACCCAATCAGCAACCGCATAGGTATTATCCGTGGCTGGGACTCTAACTGGTACGGTGGAACTGATTATGCCGGCAAGATTCTTGAGGATGCAAAGATCCGTGAGTACCTCAATGCACGTCTTGCAAAGGCAAGTCTTTCAAAGATTGTTATTGAAAGAACTCTAAAGCTAATTACCGTTACTATTCACACTGCAAGACCAGGCGTGATTATCGGTAAAGGTGGCCAGGAGGTAGACAAACTTAAAGAGGAGTTGAAGAAAATCTCTAACAAAGAGGTTCAAATCAATATCTTCGAGGTAAAACGTCCTGAAATTGACGCAAATATTGTTGCAAACAATATCGCTCGTCAGGTTGAGGGCCGCGTATCTTACCGCCGTGCTATCAAAATGGCTATGGCTTCAACAATGAGAATGGGCGCAGAGGGTATCAAAGTACTTATCAGCGGTCGTTTGGGTGGAGCTGAAATGGCCAGAAGAGAGCTTTACAAAGAGGGACGTACTCCTCTTCATACTTTCCGCGCAGATATTGACTATGCTCATGCTGAAGCTCACACTAAAGTGGGAGTTCTTGGTGTTAAAGTATGGATCTGCAACGGTGAAGTTTATGGAAAGAGAGATCTCTCTCCTAACGCCGGAATAGCTGCAGGTGCTGCCGGAAGCCATGGTTCATCGGGATCTAACCGTCCTGGTGGAAACAGAGGTGGCGGACACGACAGAGACAGAAAAGGCGGTCAAAGAGGTGGAAAGGGTAAACCAAGAAGACCTCAACAACAATAATCGTAACATCTGTTAAGATTTAAATAGAGAGGGCTGGCCATCATTTTGGCCAGCCCTCTTTCTCTGTTTCTACTCCGGAGTGCTTTCCCCGGTACATTTCCGTGATCGATTATCGGTACTTCTTGATAAGTGCTTCGATCTTTTCTGCAGTAAGCTCGTGTCCTTCCAGCAGTGGGAAACCCTCCCAAATAACAGTCCCTGCCGGATCGATAAGAATAACGTGAGGAATACCTTTAACATTTAGAGCCGTATGCATTCTTTTGCTTGCATCTCTTCCCGAATAATATTCAATAACGGGGCTCTTCATCTTTTCGATAGTCTCCTTTGATTCGTTGGAGATTCCAATTACAACAAGATCATCTTTGAACTTCTTTGCGAATTCGTTGAGTTCAGGTATCGCCTTGCGGCAAGGTCCGCACCAGGTTGCCCAGAAGTCAATAAGTACAAACTTCCCTTTTGTTTCCGGTGCAGCAGAGAGCCACTCCTGAACATATAATTCAGGTGCTTTCTTGTTCAGAAATGAATCTGCCCAAATTTGTTTGCCGTTGTTTGTTTCCTGAGCATTCACCAATGAGCTGAACGACAGGATGAGAGTAGAGAGAATAAAAATTTTGCGTAGCATAAGAGTGTAATTATTATGTAAACCTAACAAAAGATTTTATAATTTTGTTCAAACAACCCACTTGACAAAATGAAAAAGTTATTTTTGATGGCAGCCCTGTTAGTTGCCGTAACATCTTATGCGCAGCCTCTGCCGAGAACATCTCCTGCAAAGGCCGGAATGGACGCTGCAAGGTTATCAAGAGCCGATGAAATTATCAATGCATCAATCGCCGATGGCTCAATTCCAGGAGCCGTACTTGCCGTTGTTAAAAATGGTAAGATGGTATACCTGAAGGCATATGGAAACAAATCTGTTTATCCGCAGGTTGAAAAAATGGATGTAAACACGGTATTCGATATGGCATCCGTGAGCAAATCTATGGGAACAGCCATGTCATTTATGCAGCTTGTTGAACAGGGAAAAGTAAGACTTTACGACAATGTAGCAATGTATCTGCCCGGCTTTAAAGGATGGGTGGACACACTTACAGGTAAAAAGACCGAAATCAGAATAATTGATCTTATGACGCATTCGTCGGGGTTACCACCATATGGACCTACCGACGAGCTGGTTAAAAAATATGGTTCGCCCAATCCTGCTGGTTTGCTTGAGTATATCAAGAACTGCCGAAGAGATTTCGCTCCAACAACAAATTTTCAATACAGTTGTCTAAATTTCATTACTCTCCAATATGTCCTGGAGAAGGTAACAGGCACTACACTTGCTGAGTACGCTCAGGCAAATGTGTTCGATCGCCTTGGAATGAAACACACTACATATAACCCTAAGGGTGAGATTCTAGCTCTCTGCGCTCCTACTGAAAAGCAGAAGGATGGATCGGTGTTAAGAGGTGTGGTTCACGACCCTCTTGCCAGGCTTATGAACGGAGGAAATTCCGGTAACGCAGGAGTATTCTCATGTGCAGAGGATATTGCAATTCTCGCCACTGCCCTGATGAATGGCGGAACCTATAACGGAAAAACCGTTCTGGGGAAACTCACAGTTCAAACTATGACAACAGTACCTGCAGGTTTTGAACAACTAGGAAGATCCCTTGGCTGGGACAACTACTCATCCTATGCCTCAAACAACGGAAACTTGTTCCATCCGGTAAAGACCTTCGGTCACACAGGCTATACAGGAACTTCGGTTGTAATAGACCCGGTTGAAAAGGTGGCAGTTATATTGCTGACTAATCGCGTTCACCCCGAAGATAAAGGCAGCGTAGTAAGATTGCGTGCAACAGTTGCAAATGTTGTTGCCGGATCAATTATAAAATAGATTTTATCTAAATAGGAGATAGACAGATAGTTATTATCTGCGCAGAAGGAGGTCGACAATCGCTATGGCGGTTGCGGCCTCTACTATTACAGGGATACGGAGTGCTATGCAGCTGTCGTGCCTGCCCTTGATAACAAACTCCTCAACCTCTCCTCGCTCCATATTCATACTCTTTTGAGGCTTTGAAATACTTGAGGTGGGCTTTACCGCAACTCTGAATATAAGGTCGTTACCGTTGGTTATGCCTCCGTTTATACCACCATTGCTGTTTTTTGAAGTTTTCCCATCTGCCGAAATGATGGGGTCGTTGTGCTCAGAGCCCTTCATTGATGCAGACCTGAACCCGTCCCCAAACTCTATACCTTTGGTCGCCGGAACCGAGAAGATGAGATGAGAAATAAGAGATTCGGCACTGTCGAAGAATGGTTCTCCCAGACCGGCGGGCAGATTTGATGCGACACACTCAATAAGACCTCCAAGAGAGTCCCCCTCCTCGATAGCCTTGTCCAGAATTTCGTCCCACGGATTTTCTCCTCCTATACTCACAATGGTTGCAACTATAGAAGCGGGCGAAAGAATCTTTTTGGCTATCACACCTGCAGCGACAATCCCAAGTGTCAACCTCCCGGAGGTGTGTCCGCCACCGCGCGGGTCGTTGAATTTACCATATTTTGAAGAGACCGCAAGGTCGGCGTGGCCGGGGCGCGGTGTTGCGACCAGCGAAGCGTAATCCTTTGAGATGGTATTATTGTTTGAAAATGTTATGCAGATGGGCGCCCCCGTTGTGAACCCGTTGAATACTCCGCTCTGCAGAACAGGGGTGTCATCCTCTTTGCGTGGTGTAGTACCTTTTGCTCCGCTCCTTCTCCTGTCGAGATCGGAAAGAAAATCCTCTTCGCTGAGGGGGATTCCTGCCGGAGTTCCGTCTATAACCACACCCACCATATTTCCGTGGGACTCTCCGAATATTGAAACTTTGAATTTACTGCCAAAACTATTCATATCTGCCAGGTTTATCTGTTTGTAAAAGAGCTTAAAAAGCCGGGAAAGGATTTTGAGAGACAGTCGATGTCGTCAATCAATATCTCTTTTTTAGTTAAAATTGTTGCAAGAGCAAGCGCCATTGCTATACGATGATCGTGATAGGATAGAGTTGTGACCGGAGAGAGAGTGGAGTGCAGAGCATTAAATGAGTCGCCGGATATCCCCTCAATTACCATAATATTATCCTCTATATTAATATTTATACCAAGTTTTGTCAATTCGGAAAATAGCGCTTCTGCCCTGTTACTCTCTTTGTTAAAGAGTCTCTCTACTCCCTTTAAGCGGCTTACTCCGCTGCATCCTGCCGCAAGTACTGCAAGCGAAGGGAAAAGATCGGGTGAGTCAGTGGCATCAATAGAAAATGGTGAAAGCTTACCGGCGGAACCCTTAACCGATACCTCCATCTGCTCATCATTAAAGAGAATTTCTGCACCTGATAGTTTTAGTGCTTCAACGATCTTCTCATCGGCCTGCCCCGAGTTTATTGCAAGATTGGTAATTGTTGTTCCTCCATTCAGAGCCCCGGCAACCAGGAGAGGAGCTGCAGAGCTCCAGTCGCCCTCACATGAGAGCTCTTTGACCGGTATATATTTCTGCGGAGAAGCGATGAGATACTCTTTGTATTCGTAATTTGATATTTTAACCCCGAAATGCGAAAGAATCGATATTGTGGTGTCGATATATGGGGTGCTCCTGATTTTGTCAATTTTGAGCCTGAAACGACCCTTTGTGAGCGGAAGGGCCATTAGTAGACCGGAGATCAGCTGTGATCCCTCTCTCCCCGATATCTCAAGAGTATTTTCGTGCGAGTATTCCGATTCAAAAAGGTCGCCTGAATATTTTAAAAGAAGCGGTAACCTGTTGTTTTCCGATTTTACTTCGAATCCAAGCTGCGATAATACCTCTGATGATTCGGCAAACTCTCTCTTCAAAATTGTTCCGTGACCCATTATTTCGATCGTTTTGCCTGTTCCTGCCGATAGTATGGCAAAAAGAGGAATCACAAGCCTGGTTAAAAGCCCGGACTCGCCGGTAAAGAGAGTGACAGTATCGGATCTGTTCTCTTGCAGATGTTGTGAAATCGCTTCAAATCCGGGACTGACAATACGAAGAGATCTGCCCTCACAATCCTCCTCAATTGTTACCCCAAGATTTCTGAAGAGATCGCAGGCAGCATAGGTGTCGTTACATGAGGTATAGTTCGAAAGAGTTGTCTCCCCCTTGGCAAGGGAGGCTGCAACAATTGCTCTCTGCACAAAACTTTTTGATGCAGGAGCCGATACTTTGGGACAAACCCTCTCTATTGCAATTTTATGCGGGAAGTTATTGTAAGCCAATATATTATTAAGTTTGGAGAAGGTATATTGACCAGGTGCCGTAACTTTTGAATCATCAACAGATGTGTAGGTGAAAGGAGAACCGAGTTCGACAGATAGTCTGCGAGTAAAACGCCCCGGATCACCCATACAGAATGCAATTAGCCTCGAGGGGGAAAAAGTTCGGTACAGGTTCATTACTCTGGCAGCATCGTAACTGTTGGTGGCCATTGTTGCAATTTTTGCAAAATGAGCTTCGTTGAGCATAAATGATATCACATTCTCCAGAGCTGCACTATCGGGAGTCTTTTCGTAGTCATGGAATGATAGGATGAGTTCTGAACCACACTCTTTAAGTCGTTCTTTAACAATAGAGATATTACCCGAAGGTGTATTGATATCAAGATCGATATATTTATTGTCGGGACAAGGCGATTTAGACATCCCTTCCGAAGCAATCAGAACACTTTGCAGCGCCTCACTCTCAGTTATACTCTCCGATGGGCGGCAGGTTGCAATCAAGCACTTCTCCATTGAAAAAAGTGTACGGATTTCATCTGCAGATAGATCGCACAAATCCAGCCTGATCTCTGCCCCATCTGCACTCTTAAGCAGTGTGCAGATTTCGGAATAATTACAATCTCTAATACTTATCAATACCATCAAGGGTGCCCTCCAGTGACTCAATTCCAATATTATACACGACAGGTGAACCGATTCCCTGAAGCAGTACAAAGCGGATGGTTCTATTATCGCGTTTTTTATCTTTTTTCATAAATTCAGCAAGAGATGCAGGCGGAACCGGTGAATCAACCGGTAATCCTGCATAAGCAAATGTTTCTGCAATAAAGTCGCTATCCTTTTTGGACAGCAGTCCAAGCTTTACCGACAACTTGGAGGCAAGCACAACTCCACTCCCTACTGCTTCACCGTGAGACATGCCGGTGAGCTTCTCAAGAGCGTGGGCAAATGTATGACCAAGATTGAGTAAAATTCTATCACCCTTCTCAAACGGATCTTTTTCAACAATAGAGGCCTTTATTGCGGCTGTTTTGAATGGGAGGTCACCTAGCGACTCTACCGTAACACCACTTTTTTTGAATATTGAACGACACAAATTGAAAGATACTTTATCCCTTAAAAGGAAGGTCTTTAGCATCTCAGCAACTCCCTCCCGAATCTCTTTTGGAGACAAAGAATTCAGAAACACAGGTGATATTATTGTGAATTCCGGCTGTTTAATTACACCTAGAATATTTTTAAAACCTTCGAAATTGATAGCAGTTTTTCCTCCAATTGCAGCATCCACTTGTGCCAGAAGGGTTGTAGGTACTAAGGCAAAATCAACTCCTCTCATAAATATAGATGAGACAAACCCGGCCAGATCGGTTAGTGTTCCGCCACCAATAGCCACAATGAAGGTTCCTCTGTCTGCCTCAAGGGTAAGGAGTTGCTGTGTGATTTTTTCAATTCCGGTAAAACTTTTCTCCTGCTCCGAAGCATTTATCACTATCTGCGGATAGTTAAAATACTTACCGTAGAGATCCCGGATTGCGGAATCGATTATAACAACGATTTTTCGTCCCGTTGGGAAAGTATTGTTAATCTCCTCAAAATCGGAGCATCTGATAATATTGATTTGAGCATCTGCCATAATTGACAAAT
Source organism: Bacteroidales bacterium (assembly GCA_017848635.1). Classification (GTDB taxonomy): domain Bacteria; phylum Bacteroidota; class Bacteroidia; order Bacteroidales; family UBA932; genus JAFIHK01. Next base: position 12,935 of record JAFIHK010000097.1, read on the forward strand.
CTACAAATAAATTAAAACTTTTAAAAAGAGAAAAAGATTTCCTGGAATTGGAAAAACCCTTATAAAACATTGGTATACAGATGTTACTAATATTAATTTTGAAATAAAAAATGTTAAGCAAAACATATTGCGGGTCGTGTGTTGGAGTTGAGGCATTTACGGTCACAATCGAGGTAGATGTTACCCCGGGCATTAGTTTCCACCTTGTAGGACTGCCCGACAGTGCTGTCCGGGAGAGTCAGCAGAGAATAGGAACAGCTTTGCAGACAATAGGATGCAGGATTCCAGGAAAGAGGATTGTGATAAATATGGCGCCGGCCGATATACGGAAAGAGGGTTCTTCATTTGATCTTGCAATTGCTGTGGGAATTGTTGCGGCATCGGGCCAATATACATTCTGCCAGCTGGAGCGGTTCATCATAATGGGAGAGCTTGCACTCGACGGAACACTCAGGCCGGTGGCCGGCGCCCTCCCTATAGCAGAACATGCAAAAAACAGCGGATTCAGAACCTGTATATTTCCCTCAGAGTCTGCGGTTGAGGCTGCGGAAGTAGATGGGATAGAGGTATATGGGGTCAATGATATTCAGGATGTTATATCGGTGCTACATGGAGATGGAACACATTTACCTCTAACCCCTTCGATAAGCTCCGGAAACAAACTTGATGAACGGACGTTTGAATGTGATTTCGCCGATATTAAAGGGCAGATGATAGCAAAACGAGCCATGGAGGTAGCAGCGGCTGGCAACCATAATATACTCCTATCCGGCCCGCCGGGGACAGGAAAGAGCCTGCTTGCAAAATCACTTCCCTCGATACTGCCTCTTATGAACAGAGAGGAGGCTATCGAGACTACGAAGATCTACTCGGTGGCGGGGCGCTCCGGTTCGAGCGGGCTCATCTGGGAGCGCCCCTTCCGTTCACCTCACCATACAGCGTCGGTTGTTTCGATAACAGGTGGTGGAATTCACTCCAGACCCGGGGAGATCTCTCTGGCTCATAACGGAGTGCTCTATCTCGATGAAATTGCAGAGTTCCAACGTTGTATAATCGAGGTTCTAAGGCAGCCTCTCGAAGAGCGTTCGATTGCAATTTCAAGATTGAAACATAAGATTGTATATCCTGCCTCATTTATGTTAGTGGCATCCAAAAATAACTGCCCCTGCGGCTACCTTGGGGATGAAAGCGGAAAATGCATCTGTACTCCTTACCAGATTAGCAGATATTTATCGAAATTGTCTGGGCCGCTTCTGGACAGGATAGATATCAATGTAGAGATGAACAGGATTGGGGTGGAGGTATTGGAGTCAAAGGAACTTTGCGAAGGGAGCATTGAGGTGAGGGGCAGAGTAACTCGGGCGAGGGCTTTGCAAAAAGAGAGGTTTGCTGCGGGGGGCGACCCGATTAATACAAATGCGCAGATGAGTATCCGCCAGACCTATCGTTACTGTAAGCTTACCGAGGCTGCAAAAACCCTTCTTTCAAACGCTTCAGGCAAACTGAACCTCTCGGCCAGGGCATACTTCAGGGTAATGAAGGTGTCCAGAACCATCGCCGACCTTGAATCTGCCGACCTTATACAACCTGCACATATTGCCGAGGCGATCCACTACAGGAACCAGGAGCGATGAACACTTGATAATTAAAAGTGATAATTTTCTAACATTATGCTTTCTAATTCACTTATTATAAAAATAATATGATATATTTGTGAATATCAGTAAAATTAATGGCAAATGAAATCTTTATTTTTTGTATTGCTGCTTATGGTCGTCTCTATACAAACGGCATTCTCACAAAATAGCCAATCTCAAAGATTTAATGTTGTTACAAATGCGAATATGTTTTTTGTATTTGTAAATGATTCATTGTCCGGAGAGATCATAAAAAATGCTAAAGTTGTCCTTGTAAATAAAAATGATACATTAAAAGGGGAAAAATCAAGGTTTTTTTCGCCTGATAATCCATTTGCATTCCCACTTTTTACAGGTCGTAATATAGAGATTATTGCATCCAGTCCGGGCTATAAGAGTAAAAAATATAGTGTGTCTCCATCTAAAAAGAAGCAATGGCTAGAGGTGCAAATGGTAAAGGTTGAATAAATGGAATGAGTCGTTCGGTCAAGTTTCCGGTAAGAGCATTTTTTGTAATAGTATTATTACAGCTTATGCTCCCTTTATGCAATATCGACAATAAAATATTTGCTCAAAATAATATCTTCAGGATTTTTGTAAAAGATTCACTTCGAAATCTACCTCTGGAGGGTACAACATTAAAAATCATTACTAAAGGAGATACAATTATTTCTGTTTCTGATAAAAACGGAGTTTGTAAATTTGTAGAGACTCCCGGATCAGAATATACTATAATAGCCTCATATGTTGGGTATAAGACAAAAATACTCTCAGTTTATCCCAATCAAATCTTGCGCTCAATTGATATCTCTTTAACGGAGGATGTTAAGGAGCTCCGTGAATTGATAATTAAAGATCAGGCAGTGATGGTTGTAATTAGTGGAGATACTCTCGTATATAACATATCTGCTTTAAAAACAATAGAGGGTGATGATCTGATTGAGTCCATTAGTTTAATTCCAGGAATATCTATAAATGAGGGTTCAATATTTCATTTTGGCAGGCCTGTCAGCAGAATATATGTAAATAAAACATTGCTATTTGGAAAGGACAACCTTAAAGCACCATTAACTAATCTCAAATCCGACGAGGTTCAAAAAGTTGAGATATATGAAGAGTCGACCGATTACAGCAAATTTCTTGGAGTAAATAACGGGGATAAGCAAAAGGTAATGAATATAGTTACCAAAAAACATCTTGATGTTGTTACGAATATAAGTCTCAACCCTGCAGTAGGAAAGGAAAAAGATAATAAAGAGCTGAAATATAATATATCGGGATCTTTCAACAAATACAGTCTGGACAGAATAGTTGAGAGTAACCTTAATTTTGCAAATATAAATTCTGGAATTCTTTTAGATAGGGTTCGCAATAAATCAAAAACGCTGCTCTTGAACTATATAGAAAAGTCAATACCAAAAATCGAAATATCTGCAGGGTTTGTGCTTGATTATAAAGCAAATGAAAATAACACCGATCTCTACAGAACTTATTTATATCCACAAATTGATATATTAAGATTATTGAGAGATACTTCAAAAAGAAACGAGGTCAATAACAGAAGTATAGCGAAAGTAAAAGCAGATTATATAATAGATACTTCTAATATTGTTTCCTTAGAGATTAATTTCAATAAATATATAGTTAATTTATTTCAAAAAAGAACCGGATTTATAAATGATAACTCCCTATTATCAAGCAGATATCAAAATTTTTACGAAGACTACAATAGTAACTATACGTTTTCACCTTCGTTTATCTGGATGCACAGGTTCAGGAAACCGGGACGTTCATTAATAATGAAAATAGTATATAATCACGGAATTGCCTGGGGGGCAGGTAATCAGGGTGATACAAACAGCCAATCCACAATAAGAAATTATGTGACTAAAAGGATGGATGGCAATAATACCTCTGCAGTTGGTAATATTAGTTATAGTGAACCACTCTTTAAAGGAGTATTTAGTCTCTCCTATGAATTTTCTAATCGAAATGGATTATACAAAAGAAATTCCTTTGATCAATTTTTGGCAATAATTGATACCACGAACACCTCGGACCTCTCTACAAATAATCTTATTAATAAAATATCTGCAAGCTATGGCAAAAGCTTTGAGAAAATGAGAATGTCTGGCGAAATAGGATTTTTGTCAAATAATTATTTAAGAGATGAAAGGTTCCCTGAAATATTCTCCAATAAAAGATCATTTTCGGGGATTCAATCAAGAATCGGTATAAATAAGGAACTTGCCGCCAGACAATCCGTAGAGTTCAGCTATAATAGTTATAGCATTTTTCCTTCGATAGAAGAATTAAGGAGTGTTGTGCTAAATTCAAATCCTCTTTTCCTTAGTTCCGGAAACCCTGACTTAAAATCTTCATATCATCAAATGTCCGAAATAAAATATACTTATTATACTAATAAAGGGTCAATATTTATAGCACAATTATCCGGATCAAATACAATCAATGGACTGGCGACAAGAAAAGAGTATTTTACAGATGATACATACATTGAAAAATATCACTATACTTTTCCTAAAGGCAGCACATTAAGCAGTTCTGTTAATGTAGATGGAATATGGGGAAGCAAGTTTATCCTATCTTACTCTATGAATATCCCAAAAATAAATAGTATACTCTCTGTGGCAGCCGGTCACGAATTTCAAAACACTCCTTTCTTCCTGAATGAGGAACATTACAATCAAACAAATAATAAATTCAATTTAGACATAAATTATAAGAGTAATTTTTCCAGAAAGTTTAATTTTTCAATTTTTTCCTATTTTAAAACTGGAATTATATCTATAAGAAATTTTAATTCATTCAATTATTTTAATGAGCTATTGATTTTGGATGCCAGAATAGTTATTCTGAAAAAGGTTGACATAAGAAGTTCTTATAATTTCTACTACTACATTAATCCCGAAATCAAAGGGTCTGTCGGACCCCCTGAATGGAGGACAGCGTCTCTTTAGACAAATTTAATAAATGACCTACTCCCAATTTACGGACAGTTC
>JAFIHK010000098.1 GCA_017848635.1 Bacteroidales bacterium
ACTGCTTCAAAGGTGTTGGGTATTGTTCTCACCAAAAGAGCCAACGGTTCTGCCTCTTCGGTTGAACTTGCAGGATTTCCTCACCATTCGATCGACTCCTATCTTCCAAGACTTGTAAGGGCCGGTTATAAAGTTGCCGTTTGCGATCAGCTGGAGGACCCAAAACTGACAAAGAAAATTGTAAAAAGAGGCATTACAGAACTGGTGACACCCGGTGTAGCTTACAACGATCAACTTCGTGCACATAAGCAGCATAATTTTCTGCCTTCCCTATTCTTCTCCAGAGACCAGGCGGGAGTTGCTTTTCTCGATATATCTACCGGAACCTTCAGAGTTGCCTCAGGCTCTCTGTCATACATAGATCTGCTCCTCGCATCGTACAAGCCACGAGAGATACTTATCCCAAAGAGCGTTAAAAACAGCTTTGCAGAGAGATTCGGAAACGATTATTTTATATCTACCCTTGACGAATGGGCATATGCCGAACAGGCAGCGAAAGAGAAGCTGCTGGACCATTTCAACACCAAAACATTAAGAGGATTCGGCGTAGATGAAAGCTCTCTGGGAGTAACCGCTGCCGGAGCCATTCTCTTCTATCTGGAAATAACACGCCACGAAGGGCTAAGCCATATTTGCTCTCTCTCAAGAATAGACGAGAAGGATTTTGTATGGATAGACAGGTTTACATTCAGAAACCTTGAAATCTTCGGATCTGACAATGAGAATGCTTCTACTCTCATAAATATAGCGGACAAAACATCCTCTCCAATGGGTGCACGATTGCTGAGACAGTGGATTGCAATGCCCTCAAAAGATATTAATGAGATAACCCTGCGACACAACATTGTTGAACATCTCTCCAAAAACGATGAAACGCTGGGATCTCTTATAGAAACAATTGCTTCGGTAGGCGATCTGGAGAGAATCATCTCTAAAACCGCTGCCGGCAGGGTAACACCAAGGGAGATAATCCAGCTTAAAAAGGGCCTCTCACAAATATCCAATATTAAAAGAATCTGCAATAACTCAGGAGAGGAGGGACTTATTGAGCTATCCGGGAAAATGGATCCTTGCTCACCTCTGCTCTCAAAACTTGAGAGAGAGTTGATGCAGGATGCTCCAAATCAGATTGGAAAGGGAGATGTAATCGCTTCGGGGGTGGATTCGGAGTTGGATTCATTAAGAAATCTTGCCCGCCACGGTAAGGATTACCTTGCCTCATTACAGGAGAGAGAGATAGAGCGAACCGGAATATCCTCCCTGAAAATAAGTTACAATAATGTTTTCGGATACTATCTTGAGGTCAGGAATACACATAAGGATAAAGTTCCTCAGGATTGGATTAGAAAACAGACTCTGGTGAGTGCAGAGAGATATATTACACAGGAACTTAAGGAGTATGAAGAGAAGATTCTCGGAGCCGAAGAGAAGATACTCTCCATTGAGCAGCGCTTGTTTACTTCAATAATTGAGTCTGTCCAGGCAGATATCCCCTCTATACAAAAGAGTTGCAGTGCAATAGCAAGAGTCGATGTACTTTCCGGATTTGCTATTCTTGCCAGAGAAAACAATTATTGCAGACCTGAAATGAATGAGAGTACTGCAATTGAAATCACCGAAGGTCGCCACCCTGTCATTGAGAGATTGATGCCACCCGGGGAGGAGTACATATCAAACGATATCTATCTAGACGACAAAACACAACAGATCATAATTCTTACCGGGCCTAATATGGCAGGTAAAAGTGCACTGCTAAGGCAGACTGCTCTTATTGTTCTTTTGGCCCAGGCGGGCTCATTTGTGCCTGCAAAAAGAGCTAAACTCGGAATAGTAGATAAAATATTTACGAGAGTGGGAGCCTCCGATAATATATCCAGGGGAGAATCAACATTTATGGTAGAGATGCTTGAAACCTCGATGATATTGCACAATCTGTCTCCGCGATCGCTTGTACTGCTCGATGAGATTGGAAGAGGAACCAGCACCTATGACGGAATGTCAATCGCCTGGTCTATAGTAGAATATCTGCACGAGCGGCCCACTTGCAGAGCAAAAACCATATTTGCAACCCACTATCACGAACTTAACGAACTGGAGAACAAATTCGAAAGGGTTAAAAATTTTAACATTTCAGTAAAAGAAGTAGAAAATAAAGTTATATTTTTGAGGAAACTTGTTCCTGGTGGGGTTGCCCACAGCTTTGGTATTCACGTGGCAAGAATGGCGGGAATGCCATCGGAGGTTATACACAGGGCCGAAAGGGTCTTAAAAAGGCTTGAGAACGGGACTACATCCGGAGAATCTCCGGTATCCGTACGTCAGGCAGCAGCAGAGCCGGTTCAACTATCCTTCTTCCAGCTGGACGATCCGCTGCTTACAAGTATTAGAGACGAGCTGAGGGATATGGATATAAACACTATGTCGCCGCTCGATGCATTTGACAAATTGAGATTATTAAAGAAAAAAATAGGGTTACCCGGGGAGGGAAAATGATTAGTCTTTACAGGCGTTTGGTTATAGTTTTTAAGCTGATTCTCGAGAGTATCAGCTTTGCTTTCGGCTCGCTCAAGGGCGACAAGTTCAGGACATTCCTTTCGCTCTTCGGAGTTAGTATAGGTATTTTTTCGATTGTCACTGTTTTTACCGCAATCGATGCACTTGAAAACAATGTAAATAAGGGGCTTAGCAGTCTTGGAGGGAATACAGTCTACATTCAACAGATGCCATGGACTCCTCCCGAAGATGGATCTGAATACAAATGGTGGGAATACCTTAAAAGGCCCAACCCACAATACAGAGAGTATATTTTTCTGAAGAATAATATGACCACAGCTGAGGCTGTCTGTTTTGTTATTTTCACAAATAAAACAGTAAAGTACAAGAGGAACTCATTCAACGGAGGTTTTATTTTTGCTCCGACAATGGAGTGGAACAAGATTACCACATCTGCAATTGACAGGGGGAGATACTTCAGTACAGCTGAATCCACCAAAAGTATTCCTGTAGCAATACTTGGTAACTCCGTTGCCGAAGCTCTTTTCGGAAATGAGGAGCCTGTTGGAAAAGTGATTAAGGTCGGTAACGAAAATGTAACAGTAATCGGAATTCAGGAGAAAGCAGGAGAGAGCATTGTGAATATTTTTGACGTAGATAACTCTATAATGATTCCGTACTCTTATGCCGGAGCTCTGTTTAATACAAGAAACTCCGAAGCAATGATATGTGCTCTTCCAAAAGCCGAAGTTGGGCGTGATGCTTTTGTTCAGGAGCTCACCCAGCAGATGCGTGCGATCAGACGTCTTAAACCTGCACAAAAAGAGAATTTTGCAGTCAACGAAATGTCATTCCTGCAGAAACAAACCGAATCTATTTTCGGAGGAATCAATATGGCCGGGTGGATTATCGGAGGATTCTCTATTCTGATCGGCGGCTTCGGCATAGCAAACATTATGTTTGTTTCTGTCAAAGAGAGAACCAACCTGATAGGAATACAAAAAGCCTTGGGAGCGAAGAAATTCATAATATTGACACAATTTTTGGCCGAAGCCGCCACATTAGCCCTTCTTGGCGGATTCATCGGATTGATAATGGTCTTTATTGTGGTTCAGATCTTCGGAGGCAGCAGCTCATTTCCAATGGAGCTGAGCGTTTACAATATAATCAGAGGCTTGATGATTGCCAGCGTAATCGGAATAGTCTCGGGGTTCGTACCCGCCTACTCTGCTGCAAATCTCAACCCTGTAGATGCGATTAACTCAAAATAGTGACAATCACTACTTTTCGGGAAAGATCAATTTAGTCAATTCAATAAATTCCTCAACTGAGAGCTGTTCAGGCCTCATCGACAAAAGATGATGCTCCGGAAGTGGTCCCGAAAAAAGAGAACGGACAGAATTTCTTATAGTCTTTCTCCTTTGGTTGAATGCACACTTAACTACTTGTTTAAACTGAGATTCATCGCAGTTTAATGAGATCCTGCTATTCCTCACTACACGGATTACACCGGACTTAACCTTGGGAGGAGGAATAAACGCACCTTCATCCACGGTGAATAGATAATCAATATCATACCAGGCCTGGAGCAGAACCGATAGAATTCCATAATCCTTATTACCCGGAGGTGATGCCAATCTCTTTGCAACCTCCTTTTGTAGCATACAAACTATCTGAGGAACCATCTCCCTATAATCCAGGAGCTTGAAAAATATCTGAGATGAAATATTATAAGGTAAGTTTCCAATAACCAAGAATCTGTCAGGAAAGAGCGCCTTAAGGTCCATCTTTAAGAAGTCGCCCTCTATCAGTCTCTCTCCCAACATTGGATAGTTAACTTTAAGATACTCAACCGATTCGTTATCGATCTCAACACAAAAGAGCTCAACATCCTCTCTATTTAAAAGATACTTTGTAAGAACACCTGTACCGGGTCCGATCTCTAAAACCTTTGCCGGAGCAGATATTCCCCCATTAATTCCATAATTCCCCTCCAATAACAGACTTTCCGCAATTTTGCGGGCGATTCCCTCCTCCTTAAGGAAGTGCTGTCCAAGAGCCTTTTTTGCCTTTACCATAGGGCAAAAGTACGAATATCTTTTTTATTTAAATATTTTGATAATTGCAGGCAGATGGTCGCTAACTCCTCCATTGTACGCAGGACCGTTATATACCCTTTTCGGCTTATAGCCCGTATACTCCCTGTCCGGTTCCGTAAGAAATGGTAGATTACGATACTCTACACTATTTCCGGTGCAATATATAGGTTCATCCCTATCCACAAGATTGGGAGATACAAAGAAGAGATCTATAAGCTCCCACTCTCCTCGGAACTTAATTGATCCTCCTCCCGATAAATAATGGTAATATGACAGATTTATAAAATCATCAAAGAGTGAAAAGAGTTTTGAATCGGGTGTATCGTTGAAATCTCCGGTTAAAATGATATTGGCTTTGTAGTTTGTTGAGAAAACAGAATCACAGGCCATCCTGAGAGTTCCGGCAGCAGCCGAACGCTTCGGAAAGGATTTTAACTCACCCCCCAATTTAGATGGCCAGTGATTCACAAACAGATGGAGAGTATCCAACAAATCAATAACCCCCTTAACATATAATATTAACCTAGTGGTCTCCCTACTGTTTTCAAAATCAACTCTATAATATCTGGTATTCAATACTTTAAACCTCTCTTTTCTATATATAAGCCCAACGTCAATACCTCTGCCATCAGGTGAGTCTCTGTGTATGACAGAGTAGCCGGAGCGGGCAAGCGGCGTGTTTTTTACAAGCTGTTCAAGCACAAATCGATTCTCTACCTCTGCCAGAGCTACTATTATCGGAAGATTACCCGCTCCGGCTGCAATTATAGTTTTAGCAATCGAGTTTCTTTTCACTACAAACCTCTTCCAGGACCAATGCCTCTCCCCTGCCGGAGTAAATTCGTCATCGGCTGTCTCAGGATTGTCAAATGTGTCAAAATAGTTTTCCACATTCCAGAACATTATTTTTACTGCTCTGTCTGCGACTGAATCTGCAACACTCCCACCTTCTCCAAACTTTGGAAAGAGAAGCATAGGCATAGAAGAGAGAGAAAATAGAACTACCTTTAAAAAAAAGCTCATCTCGATTCAGTTTCTTATCCAAAATTAAATACAGACAGATTAATTTCTATTTAGCGATGCTCATAATTATCTGATTCAGTGATATTTTTTCACGATTTTAAAATTTTATATTTATTTTGTTAATTTCGCAACCTTAATATTTGAAAAATATGTCATTACAATGTGGAATTGTTGGGCTTCCCAACGTAGGTAAATCAACTCTTTTCAACTGTATAAGCTCAGGAAAGGCGCAATCGGCAAATTTCCCCTTCTGCACAATCGAACCAAATGTCGGTTCCACAATTGTGCCCGATGAGAGGCTTCAGGTATTGGAAAAGCTTGTCAATCCTCAAAGGGTGGTCCCGGCTACAGTAGAGATAGTAGATATTGCCGGCCTTGTGAAAGGAGCCAGTAAAGGAGAGGGCCTTGGCAATCAATTTTTGGGCAATATTCGTGAAACAGACGCAATTATTCATGTGCTAAGATGTTTCGACGATCCTAATATTGTACACGTAGACGGTAATGTAAATCCGGTAAGAGATAAGGAGATTATTGACACGGAACTTCAAATCAAAGACCTGGATACAGTTGAAAACCGCATAGGAAAAGTACAGAAGCAGGCTCAGACAGGTGGCGATAAAAATGCAAAGAGGCTATACGAAATACTTGTTAAGTATAAAGAGGCTCTTGAACAGGGAAAAAGCGCCAGAACCGTCAAAATAGACAATGCAGAGGACAGAAAACTAGCAAAGGAGCTATTTCTTCTAACTGACAAACCTGTTCTTTATGTCTGTAATGTAGATGAGAACTCTGCGGTTTCAGGAAACGAATATGTTGAGAAGGTTAAGGAGGCAATAAAAGACGAAGACGCACAACTACTGATAGTTGCAGCAAAAATAGAATCCGAAATCGCCGAACTTGAAAGCTTCGAAGAGAGGCAGATGTTTTTAAATGAGATTGGACTTGAATACTCGGGCGTATCAAGACTCATCAAAGCTGCATACAGATTACTCGATCTTGAGACATATTTTACGGCAGGTGTTCAGGAGGTCAGAGCCTGGACATACCCAAGAGGGACAAAAGCCCCTCAGGCAGCAGGAATTATACATACAGATTTTGAAAAGGGATTTATCAGAGCAGAGGTTATAAAATATGATGATTATGTAAAATATGGCTCTGAGAGTGCCTGTCGCGACGCAGGTAAACTTGCCGTAGAGGGAAAAGAGTATATCGTTCAGGATGGCGATATAATGCATTTCCGATTCAATGTGTAATATATCTATTTGATACAAGTTTTAACAATAGATATAAAATAAAAAGACTGGTCAAAAAATTTGACCAGTCTTTTTATTTAGTATTGAATCCGGAGATTAAAAGAATTTTGCCCTGTTATCTTTAACCTTTGCCTCCTTCTCTATGATAGCAGGTACCTGCTGAATCTGGTAAGAGAAGTATTGCATAGATTTTTGTTTTGCGTCATTTTCGGTAAAGAATGAACCTGTCTGCCTTGCATCAACATTGAAGATGTACATTCCGACAGAACCCTGAACCGGTCCGGTAATTTTGTTAACTTCAGCACCCGATACAGCCCCTATGAATTTAGGATCAAAGGTTTGAGAGCCCATCGAACCAAAAGAGATTCCGGTCTGCTTACTTACTGCAAGACCCAATTTTGCTGCCGCATCCTCAAGATTGGTTATATTTCCAAGCTTGGCTTTCGTATCGGCAACAAGCTTCTCCATAGATTTCTCCTGCCTGAGGATATCTGTGATTTGTGGAGTAACCTCTTCAATTTTAGGAATCCCCTCTTCACGAACTGCTGTTAGAGCAATAACAAAGAAGTATCTGTTATCAACTGATATAATTTGAGAAACATCACCTTTTTTCGCTCCATATATCCAGCGGGAGATCTCTCTTGCGTTCTTATATGTTGCAACTGTTTTGGCGCCCTCAATGATTCCTGTTGCCGGAACAGGAGTTATATTCATCTCTTTTGCGGTTTTGGTAAACTGCTCGTATCCATCCTGAGCCTTCGAAGCAAATTCATTTGCCTGAGAGTAGAATGACTGATATGTCTCTTTGCCGGAAACAATCTCTTTAGTAAGAACAGCCAATTGAACCTTCTTTTGAGGAGCAGTTCTCTCTTTTATCTTAACTATATGGAGACCGTAATTGCTCTTTAATTTGAATGCTTTTCCGGGAGCTGCTACAAAACATGTGTCAAAACCAGGAATTGTCATTGTTTGAGTCATCCAGCCGAGATCTCCGGGAGCCATATTCGGATTCTTATCAGCTGAGTATTTTGTTGCAAGCTCAGCAAAGTCGGCACCTTTTGAAATTACATTCATAAGACTGTCAGCAAGCGTTCCAAGAGTGTCTGCGCTGCTGCCTGCAAGAAGTATATGCTGTACATAAACAGAATCCGGAAGAGATTTGATATCGGCAATTCTTGCAGCTTTGTATGTTTCTCCCTCCATATATACAGGAAGTAGATCGGATAATTTTCCGTTAAATGCAAAGCTGTCCAGCACTGGAGAAACGCTTTTAAGTTCACCGGCCTTATAGTATTTTGCATCGAAAGCTTTATCGGAGTTTTTGAGAAGGAAAGACTTAAGGTTTGTAGCAGCTGCAAATTCAGGCATAACTTTGTCTATAGCCTCTTTTGCAAGATCCTTGTCTCTTTGCGAAGGAACAACCGAGAATACAACATATTCAATATCTCTGCTCGCTTTCTGTTCAAACTGAGATTTGTGAATATCATAGTATTTTTTGATCTCGGCAGATGTAACCTTTAACGTAGAGTCTGCAACAAGCGAGTAAGGCTGCATAATAAAAGAGACATCGGCAGTAACATTATTCTCCTCAATGCTTCTTCTCATCTGAACAGTATTGAGCACATTACTCTTTGAAAGCATCGAGATGTACTTTGAATACATCTGATCGTTTTTGATGTTCTTTTCAAGATAATCCCAGTATAGTGCAAGATTTCCGGAGTTGTCCTGCGGAATTGCTTTGATCAACTGAACCACTCTTGATTTGTCGAAAGCTCCGTTCTCACCCATAAAAGTCTGCTCTCTGAGAAGAACGTTAGAAATTTGTGAGCCCTGTGTGAGGTCGAACATCTCTTCGTCTCCAACATCAACTCCTGCTTTCAAAATGTGAGGAATCATTACCTCATCGTTTAAAATCTCCTGCCAGGCACTCTGGTAGATCATCTCCTGAGTCTGCTCATCCATTGAGGTTGAGTTGGTCATCATTTGCTGGAGTTTGGTGTAATAATCCACCTTTTTCTGAAAATCCTGATAAGAGACGCCATTTCCGTTCATCTCCCCAACATCGTATTTTGAGGAGAACATAGAAACAGCCGAACGTAGTGTATCTGCGTCAATCACAAAAGAGAGAAGTGCTATACCTATAAGCACAGATATAAAAATCCCCATTTTGACGCGAATGTTCTCAAGAACTGCCATTTTTTTATCGTTTTTTTAGTTTAATTCAATATGAAATGCGAAGATAGTAAATTTTATTTCTTTTGAGGAAGTAACGGCCCTATAAAGTTTACAGTATCAATGTAAGGAATCTCTGTGGAGTCTCTGGAAACAACACCATAGCTGTCAAACGGATTCAGAATAACAGCATTTCTTGCCATCTCATCGGACTCCATTCCGTATCCCTGCATATATATTTCGGGAGACTCCATCTTAACAAGGCAGCTCGTATAGATCTTCTTATTTGCCCTGTCCCAATAAAGAGTATCAGTGGTCATAGTCTCTCCCTTTATGTAATTTTTTATAACAACATTCCCGAATGCCACCCATTTTTCTGCATTACCTTTGGTAAAATGTTTTGCCCCCTTGGCTGTCAGCTCTGTTTCAAGCATTCCTTCGGGAGTAAAAATTTTTACATTTATCCCTTTTGGAAAAATATCGTAGGGCTCGGGCAGATTCTGATATCGTTCCATAAGCGGAGCCTTCATTCTAACCCTGATAATGCCGTTGTCGGATTGATTCACCGTCATATTGTCTATTACCTGTGTCGGCATCTTGGCCGAGTTCAGAATATCATCCGATTTTGGAATCTTATCCTTACAAGAAAAAACGACAGTAGCAACAACAAAAGTCATTGCTACCATCTTAATATCCTCTAAATAAAACCTTCGTTTCATTATTATTTACGAGTTCTCACGGTTGTTGTCTCCCTGAGTCCTCCACAGCTTACAGTATAAGCATTGCCATCCAGAACATCGAACATAAATGCCTCCTCCTGTAATGGGAAATATGAGCGATAAGAGGCAATAAGTTTATCAGCTTCGTCGGCTAATGACGGATCAGCATTCTTAGCTTTTGAAAGATAATCAACAGCCACCCAGAAGTGAGCTCTCGACTCAATCTCGTTTCCGCCGCACTTATTTGCAGCCCAAACAGTTGCAATAATCATATAGGCCTTACCTGTAAGAGAAGGGTTCTTGGCCGCAGCCAGTTTAGCGCTCTCAACAGCTTTAATAGGACTATTCATAAGCTTAAGATAAACCTGTGACATCTCTAAGAGATAATCTGCTGCTTCACTTTCTGTTACCTTAGGATTATCTACCGCTTCCTGCAGAAACTTAATTGCCGATTTATTATCGTCTTTTGCCAGATATAGCTTGTATAGGTAATATGATGTCCTGGCAGATGGGTCCATAATGTTCAGGCTCTCTACGGCTTTAAGGAAGAGATCCTCCTTATTACAGTTAGCTTTCTCAAGAAGGTAAACAACTCTTGACACATAGTCTTTATCTCCCTTATTAGCTTCGAAAGTCGGAGTGTAAAGAGCGACTATGTTCTCGCAAGATGCAACACCACTGTTTGCAAAGAGGTTTTCAAAATCAGCCTTTGCTCCCAGTGCATGATTCTTGGTCTTCTCATCGGTTGATGCAATTTGAGCATCAAATATTGGTGTTCCCTTAGAGTAGAAGTTCATTACATCATCGGCACCAAGAGGGTTCTGTTTGTATATGTTTATAAGCTTTTGAAGACCTACAACAAGAAGGCCCGGATCAACATCGTTCCCGGCAACTTCAATACTTTTATTAACCTCTGCTAGAACGGTTTTTTCATCGGCACCATACGCTTCCATATCGTATGTCTTATTGATTTGAGCAGCAACTGTATACCTGGGGAAATACTCCTTTCTCATTTCATAAAGCATAGCAATTGAGTCCAGCAGCTCCTTTTTTCTCTGAGGAGTTACAGAAGGGTTCTCAATGTAATACTTCAGAATTCTGATTCCCTGGAACAACATATCGTGACTCGAAGCAGGAGGACAATACTTCATTGCCGCTCTCCAGTTTGGAGCAGCCTCAGCATAATTTCCCTGTTTGTATGAGTCCTTGTAAAAACCCAGGTATTTTACACATTCAGCACTGTCTTTCCCGAATCTTCCCTGAGAAAAACCAGCTGCCGAGATCTGTAATAAAAGTACAAAAACAAATATAAAGCGCAGTTTTTTCATTTTATATAAGATATAAATAGTTAGTTATGTTAGTCGTATCTGAATTTTTTGAACCAAATATCGTGCAAATGTATATTAATTATAAACATAATGTACCTTTCACGAATCAAATTGTTTTTCAAACTGCCTCTCTGGCCCATGTCAACTGCCAGTCCTACAGCATTATGGTCCGTATAAACCGGAAGATTAATCCCTAGAGTGACACCTGTTGACTTGATATTGTTTCCGTTCAGGTTCATATAACTATTTTCATAGTATACACCTGCCCTGTAAGAGACCCGTTTTAAATAATATCTTATGTCGTTTCTGTTTGGAGTATATTCAAATCCGGCTTTAAACTGAGTGCTTGCCGATGTTGTAAAGTCAACTCCCGGAGTCTCTCTGAAACTTGTTTTTGACCAATCCTGTCTGACAAAATCCGCACCTATAATCCACTTGTCCCCTTTTTTCAAGGAGAAGCCTGCAGCCAGTTCCGATGGCAACTTTATACCTACGTCATTGGATGTCTCCATATAGGTAGTGTCAATTGTTCCGCTGTTGGTCATAGCTTTTGCATATCTTGTAACATCCCCTTTAAGAGATGTTTTAAAAGAGTATGTTGCACCAAGAGTCAGTTCGTATGCATTTTTCAAAGGCATGGAGTACTGAATACCGGCCTTACCTCCAAAAGCCCCAATTACATAGTCCCATCCGGTTATAATTGAACGGTATGTGTTGGATGTGTTAAAGTTAATATTAGAATTTCTGTCTATTGTCCCGAAATAGTAGTCAGCCTCAAGCCCTGCAGATAGTCTGTCGGTAAACTGGTACGCCACACCGATGAATGCCTTTGAAAGGCCTCCTACTCCGAATTTTTGATAGCTGATATCGCCATATTTGTTGATAATTTCAGGATCGGTCTCCTTCTCCTCGAATTTGTATCCTACATCGCTGAAAGGTACAAGCCCCATCACCATTGCTGATTTCCTGAAAGTTGGAAAAGAGACGATAAAGTGGTTCATGTTAAAGGTATTGAACGCAGATTTTGTATCGGGATCGGCTCCGTAAATATTCTTTTGTTCAACTCCAAAATCTGTCATAAAGGACATAGTGTCGCGATATGTTAAAGATGCAGGATTGATGAAGTTAATGTAACGCTTATCGCGAACTCCAACTCCTATACCCCCCATCGCTTTATTAAACGATGTACCCTGTTTTGATAGCTCACCGATACCAAACAGAGTATATGGCGTATAGGTACTAAGTGCGTCTGTCGTTTGAGCAAACATACTCCCGCCAACAATAAGCGAAACCGCTATCAAGATACTCTTCTTTTTCATACTAGTTTTCCTGCATTAAAATCTGCTATAACTGCCAACCCGATAAGAACTAAATTATAAACAACAAATATGGGACTTTTCAATTTTATGGCAAAATAATTCGAATCTCCGCCGGTAAATAAGATCTTTCGGCCGGGATTTTTCCTTATATACCCCTCTGCTTCATATACCATTCCCAAAATTATGCCATTCTTAATTGCAGATGGTGTAGTTTTTCCGATTCCGTAAACTTCTTCAAATGAATTAATCTCTGGAAGCATCTCTGTATCAGAATGTAGCCCCCTCATTCTCATCCTCAATCCAGGTGATATATTACCCCCGGAAAAAAAACCATTTTTATCGACAAAATCTATCGTTAGTGCCGTACCAAAGTCGAATAGAATTAAATCCTCTCCGGGAAACAGCGAATACGCACCTACGGCTGCAGCAATCCTGTCCTGTCCAAGAGTTTCAGGAGTAAGGTACCCTATCCCTATGGGCAAATCAACTTTTCCATCGGCAAAGCAGACAATTTTGAACAACTTCCCAAGCTCTCTCCCGAGCCTCTCCCGTCCGTTTCTTACCGAAGATACTGCAACAATATCACATACATACCGAGAGGAAAATTCCTTAATGTAAGAGATTATATCATCCCCATCATACCTTCCTGTTTCGATAAGATTTAACCCCTTTGCAGCAGCAATCTTTACCGAACTGTTTCCTATATCGACTAAAATTGAAATCATCCTGCAGAGGAATTTTTTATCTCAACCATTATTTCATATGCTTTTTGAGTGCTCTTAACACTCTCTATCCTAAGGTAAAGTTTGCCACCCTGCTCCTTGAGCGAATATCTGCCCGAACGAGTCTGCAGATAGCTCAATATAGATGCAAAAGTTCGTGACTTATAATATCGGGATGTACTGTTATTAACAAAATAAGCCAGCATAACTCCCCCTTTAAGAACTATCTTCTCTATGCCACACTCTATTGCAAGCCAACGCAATCTTACCACGTCCACCAGCTGTTTAACCGGTTCCGGCAGAGGGCCGAATCTATCCTCAATCTCTCGTGTAAATGCGGTCAACTCTCGCTCATCTTTTACATTATCAAGTTCTTTGTATAATCTGATCTTCTCTGATGTTATGTTTATATACTCTTCTGGAATGAGTATCTCAAGATCCGAATCTATGCTGCAATCATTTATAAATACCTCCCTCTCCTCCTCTCGGCCCGAAACATCTCCCAGCTCCTCCTTAAGTTCAGTAAACGCCTCTGCCAGAATCCTCTGATAGGTTTCGAATCCCATATCTGCAATAAACCCGCTCTGCTCGCCACCCAACATATTTCCGGCACCTCTGATATCAAGGTCCTGCATTGCAATATTAAATCCGCTTCCAAGATCGGAAAATGACTCAATTGCCCTCAGCCTCCTTCTTGAGTCTTCGCTAATTGATGCCATTGACGGAACAATTAGATAACAGAAAGCTTTGGTATTTGACCTCCCTACCCTGCCCCTGAGCTGGTGCAGATCGCTCAGCCCAAAATTCTGAGCCTGATTGATAATGATTGTGTTAGCATTGGGAATATCTATCCCGTTCTCTATAATTGTGGTAGATATTAGTATGTCGTAGTCGCCCACTATAAAATCCAGTATTCTCTTCTCAAGCATAACAGGATCCATCTGCCCGTGGCCAATGCAGATTTTAGCATCCGGAATAAGCCTGTGAATAATATCTGCGACAGAGTGAATATCCTCTACCCTGTTGTGAACGAAAAAAATCTGCCCACCTCTTTCAAGTTCAAAATTTATAGCATCTTTAATAATATCCTCATTAAAGTCAATTATTTCGGTCTCGACCGGTTGCCTGTTCGGAGGAGGTGTATTAATAATTGAGAGATCCCTCGCTCCCAGCAGAGAGAACTGCAAAGTCCTCGGTATAGGAGTGGCACTGAGGGTCAGTGTATCAACATCAAGCTTCATCTGCCTGAGACGCTCCTTTGCAGAGACTCCGAATTTCTGCTCCTCATCAATAATTAAAAGGCCAAGATCCTTAAATTCAATCTCTTTATTAAGGAGACGATGAGTACCTATTATTATATCGATTTTACCCTCTTTAAGTCGTGCAGATATCTCCTTTATCTCTTTTGCGCTCCTTAAACGGCTCAGATACTCTATATTACATGGAAAATCTGATAATCTTCTCCTGAAGGTCTGGTAATGCTGCAAAGCCAATATTGTTGTAGGAACCAGTACCGCTACCTGTTTACTATCGGCAACAGCCTTGAATGCAGCCCTTATTGCAACCTCTGTCTTTCCGAATCCCACATCGCCGCAAACCAGGCGATCCATCGGGTAGGGGCGCTCCATATCCGACTTGATTGCTGCCGTTGCTTTTGTCTGGTCGGGAGTATCCTCATACATAAATGAGGCTTCAAGTTCGTGCTGCAGATAGGAGTCGGGAGAGAAGGCAAATCCCCTGGCATCCTTGCGTTTGGAGTAGAGATCTATCAACTCTCTGGCAATATCCTTAACCTTGGACTTTGTCTGGTTTTTAAGCTTCTGCCAGGCTCCTGTTCCAAGTTTATATACCTTGGGAGGGGCAGCATCTTTGGATTTATATTTTGAAATTCTGTGCAGCCCGTGGACAGAGACAAAGAGCACATCACTATCCCGGTATATAAGCTTGACTGACTCCTGCTGCTTTCCGTTAACCACACTTCTCACCAGGCCACCGAACTGCCCTACACCGTGGTCGATGTGAACAATATAATCCCCAATCTGAAGAGAGTTTAAATCATTAATAGCCAGCCTTTCGCTCTTCTCTACACTCCTTTCGGCCTTTACTTTGTGGAATCTCTCAAAAATTTGATGATCGGTATAAAAGCACTGCTTTGTAATATGGTCAATAAAGCCTGAGTGAATTGAAAAATTAAGAGGAGTGAATTGTGCAGATGATGCGTCAAGTGATTCGAAAATCTGCTTTAACCTCTCTGTTTGAGCCGGGTTATCACTGAGAATATAGACTTTGTATCCAAGAGATCTTCTCTCAATTATATCCCTCGAGAGCAGGGCAAAGTTTTTATTGAACTGAGGTTGTGGTACCGTATTAAATTTAATATGAGCAGAGTCTGTGATCTTCTCTCTTATTGAATTAAAAAATACCCTTCTGAGTTTTGAGGACTCCGATATAAATTCATCAGGATTAATTACTCCCCTACCCTCCAAAGTCTCATATATCTTCTCCACCTGTGAAGTAAAATAGTCCCAGTCTTCAATCCAGAGGGTTGCCATATCTTTAAACAGAGAGAAGATATTTTTGCCTGAATCAATATTCCCAAATATATCTGTAACTATCTCTATATAATCTGCATCTCCTACCGATAACTGAGAATCCGTATCGAAAACCTTTATCTTCTCAACCTCGTCTCCGAAGAAATCTATTCTGTAAGGTTTATTATGCGAGAAAGAGAACAGATCAATAATACTTCCTCTTAGCGCATACTGGCCGGGTTCAGAGACAAAATCTCTTTTTACAAAGCCGTTACCCTCAAGAAACTCTCTTAAAAAATCGTGTGATATTCTATCTCCGCATGAGAGCCTAAATGTTCCCGATTCTATACTCCCCTCTTCCGCAACAAGCTCCGACATCGAGTGAGGATATGCAACAATGATGGTTGGGGAGTTACCGGAATTCTTGAAATGATTGGTAATTGCACTTATTGCGGCAGTTCTCTGTACCTTTGCAGATATATCTGCCGAAGATGAGCGAGATGGCGAACGTAGCGTCGAAGGCATGTAGAATACATTGCCCTTGCCTGCAAAATTATATAGGTCATTTGTTGCATAAAGAGACTCTTCTCTGCTGTTACAGAGAAATATATGGAGTCCTTCTGTTATTGCCTCCGATGCAGCCATTATCCCCGAAGAGGAAAGGAGCCCCTCCGGAAAAATATTTTTTATATCTTTCTCCCGGATAAGCTCTTTAAGATGACCGACCGAAGGCTGGTCAATGGAAACTTTCATACAGCAAAGATAGTTTATTAACAATAAAGTTTAAAAATATGTTAATAACCCGGAGCATTCCTGTTGATAAATCAAGACCAAAAAAAGTTTCATCTTTTTTTTAATATTTGCCGACTCTTTTATTAACATTTTTTATTGTTGATAAAGTGTGTTAAAAAGTAATTTACTATTGTTAATAAAGTATTATAATAACTGATATTAAACATATTAGAGATAGATAAAAATTAAAAAATTGTTAATAAAGTGTAGATAAAAGAGGTTGAGTGTGGATATAAATTTTTATCAACAAATTAACAGCTCATAATAATATTCAAAACTTAAATAGAATAAAAAAGATATATTTGTAATAAAGGTTAATAGTGTTAAAAAATGAGCAGTTTTGATCCTCGTGGAGAGAGGGAAAATAAAGACAGAGATTTTGAGGGAAAAATAAGGCCAAAGGAGTTCTCAGAATTTTCCGGGCAGGAAAAGATATTAGATAATCTTAAAGTGTTCGTAAAAGCTGCCAAAATGAGGGGAGAATCGCTCGATCACCTCCTCTTGCATGGCCCTCCAGGTCTTGGAAAGACAACTCTGGCACATATTGTGGCAAATGAACTTGGTGTTGATATGAAAATAACATCAGGTCCGGTTTTGGACAAACCGGGAGATCTTGCAGGGTTATTAACAGGTCTCGAAAAGGGAGATGTTCTCTTTATTGATGAGATACACCGTTTATCTCCGGTAGTAGAAGAGTATCTTTATTCAGCTATGGAGGACTATTCGATTGATATAATGATTGATAAAGGGCCAGGAGCAAGATCTGTACAGATTAATCTCAACCCTTTTACACTCATAGGTGCAACTACAAGAAGCGGATTACTAACCTCTCCTTTACGTGCAAGATTCGGTATACAATCTCATTTGGAATATTATGATTCCGATATTTTGAGGAAAATTGTAATAAGAAGTGCAGCTATTCTTAATATTGAAATTGATATAGATGCTGCCGGAGAGATTGCAGGAAGGAGCAGAGGTACACCAAGAATAGCAAATTCTCTGTTAAGAAGAGTAAGAGACTTTGCCCAGGTTAAGGGTGATGGAAAGATAGACCTGAATATAACACGATATGCTCTTGATGCCTTGAATATAGACAAAAGAGGTCTGGATTCAATGGATAATAAGATACTTAACACAATAATTCATAAGTTCAAAGGTGGGCCTGTAGGCGTGACCACAATTGCTACTGCTGTGAGTGAAGATCCGGGAACAATAGAGGAGGTATATGAACCTTTCCTCATCAAGGAGGGATTTATACACAGGACTCCAAGGGGTAGGGAGGTGACAGATTTGGCTTATTCACATCTTGGACTTAAGAAATATTCTAAAGATACTAACTCTCTCTTTTAACATATGAAAAAGCAAATATTTCTATTAATTACTCTACTATCTTTATCTGCCAATGAATTGTACGCATGTACATCTGCAATTTTTACAGGAAAAGTAACATCCGACGGAAGACCTCTTCTCTGGAAACACAGAGATACCGGAGAAGATAATAACAGAATTCAATTTTTTAAAGGAGAAAAGTACACCTTTTTCGGACTGGTCAACTCACCGGACAGAGATAGCATAATTTGGACAGGAACAAACAGTGCGGGCTTCTCTATTATGAATACAGCCTCATATAATCTTAAAGATGATGATGTTAAAGATATGGATATGGAAGGTTATCTTATGTATAAAGCTCTTTCTGTATGTAAAACATTGGATGATTTTGAAAAGCTCCTAAACAGGTTACCTAAACCTTTAAGAGTGGAGGCTAATTTTGGAGTTGTAGATGCAAACGGTGGAGCTGCCTACTATGAAGTAAACAATAAGAGATTTGTAAAGGTTGATGCAAACGATCCAAAAGTTGCTCCAAACGGATATCTTATCTATACAAACTATTCATATACAGGTCGTTTTAACGAAGGAATGGGTTATATAAGGCAACAGAATGCATCGGACATTGTATCCGGGAGAGTAATGCATTCAAAAATATCTCCTCAATGGATATTTGATAATCTATCAAGATCTTACTACCACTCTCTTTTGGGAGTAGATTTAAAAGAGGGCCGTTACTCCCCCGAAAATGGCAGTGGTTGGTTTATAGATCAGGATTTTATTCCTAGAAAATCTTCTGTAGCATCTATAGTAATTCAAGGTGTAAAACCAGGAGAGAACCCAGAGCAGATAATTATGTGGACAGTATTAGGTTTTCCGCCGGCAGGTGTAGCTGTTCCGTTGTGGTTGGCTGCCGGTGAAAATCAGCCAACGGTAATGCTTTCGAAAGAGGTTGCCGGTAATGCTTACGCCTGTACAAAAGCGGTAGAGCTTAAAAACAGAGCATTTCCTGTTAAAAGAGGTAACGGAAATAAATACTTTAACTTTTCAATGATATACAATTCCGATGGTACAGGGTATATGCAGCAGCTCAAAAAGAGCGAGGAGGAGATATATAAAATATTTACACCGTTTATCCAGGAGACCAGGAAGAACGGTGTAAACAAAGAGGAGTTATATAAACTTTATCAAAAGGCAGATTCAATAATTACATCTGCATATAGTTCTATTCAATTTTAAGATCCTGGAACACAATTGTATTGGCATCATTAGGGGCAGTAATTACTATTTTTACTGCCTTTATTTTTTCGGCAGGAGTGAAGGTAATTTTACCTCTGTTAAGCTCTCCTACCTTGATAAAATCGGTCCCATTTACCGAATACTCAACATAACCATCCGTTACCCAATAAAAATCAATTACAGGAATTCCCGATTCCACGGTTATTCTTTTACTCTCTACAGGTTCCTGGAATGTATATAAAACATAGTCCCCGGCTTTAGCTTTGGTGGCGCTCCTGAAGTAAGTGTCATATTTGTAGTCCGATACATTATTTACCGATGATTTTTCGTTTGCAACTATATTGCTTGTCACAACAGTTGCCGGAGTCTGATAAACATAATCAACATTCTGAACCTTAACCGGGATACTTCTTGTGAAGTCATTGTAAAATACTGCAAAACGATATTTAAGTGGGTCAGCAGTAGAGATAGGTCCACAATATACAGGAGAGTGGCTATCAGGATTGCTCTCGTTATCGCTGTATCTTATTACTGCCCAAGGATATGAAGCGGTAGCATATACGACGCCGTTTTCATATGTGGCAACAGGAGGTTCTACTCTAAAAGCAATTCCCATTTGGTTCATCCTGTCGAAATGATATTTTGTGATTCTTTCATGGAATGATTCCCAACTCATATTCGCCCTTTTACTCCATCCGATTTCGGCGATAGCGGCCATTCTTGGAAAAGTCTGATACTCAATAAACCTTGGAGGCCAAGCAAGAAGTTCTGTCCAGAGTCCTCCCTGAACACCAAGTATTAGATTTTTATTATCTCCGGTCAAATTTTGTTCAGGATCCAGAGAGTATGTTTTCTCAAGAGTTACAATCCCTGCCCAGTTATGACCCCTCTCAAGCGGAGACTGTTTCATATCGAGATAGCAATATGGACCAGGCATAAATATGGTTGGTTGACCTTTAGTAATAGACTCAACCCCTTTGTTGACACTTCTCCATGCGTAAACAGCGGTACTTTTATGAAGATCGCCCCCTTCGAGAATTTCATCCCAACCAGCCATTGTTTTACCATATTTCTCAACAATTTTCTCAAGTCTTCTTACAAAGTAGTTTTGAAGCTCGGAAGGCCTTTTCATATCATGAGATTTCATAAATTCACTGCAGCTTTCACAATGCTCCCATGAACTCATATTTACCTCATCACCACCAATATGGATATATTTGCCGGGAAACAAAGAGGCCAGCTCTTTAATGATGTTTTCAAGCATCTTATAATTCTTCTCATTGCTAACGCACCAAACATTGCTTACCTCTCCCTGTACACTCTCTCCTGCATCTTTTTTTGATTCACAGAGAACTTCCGGATAGGTGGCAGTTACTGCTTTGCTGTGTCCTGGCAGATCAATTTCAGGAATAATCTCTATATTTCGTTCTGCTGCATATTTAACTATCTCTTTAACATCTTTTTGAGAGAAAAATCCACCATATCTCTTATTTCCTGAACCGAATGTTGGAGCAAGAGCCTCACCTGGTCCCCTCCATGCACCTCTGGCTGTCAGAAGAGGATACTTTTTGATCTCAATTCTCCAACCGTTATCATCGGTAAGATGCCAGTGAAATTTATTGATTTTATGGTATGATAACCAATCCATATAATTTATAATGGTAGCTTTATCAAAGAATGTTCTGGATACATCCAGCATCATTCCTCTATATCCATATCTTGGATAGTCATTGATCTCTACGGCAGGTACTTCCCACTTTTCGAAACCGTTGGCAACTCCGGAATATACAGTAGGAGGGAGCATCTGCAAAAGCGTTTGGATTCCGTAGAAGAAACCGGCTTTTGAGGAGGCTTTAATAGTTACTCTCAGAGAATCCGATATAAGTGAATACCCCTCCTGAGGAATAGTATTGTCGGTAATAAGTTCAATAACACCTGAATTACCTGTTCTCTTATCGGTAACCCCGGCAACTCTCAGTTTTGAAAGGAGGTATGTTCTGTTGAACTGATTCCTTTCGTCACTTCTGACAACTGTTTCAGGTCCTAATTTAAAAACCCCTTTTTTAATCTTTACTTCGGCCGGTACGGGAATAACGGACAAAGTCTGAGCAGCCGGTAATCCTGAATTAAGCATCAGTAAGGCCGGTAAAATAATTTTAATTAATCTCATTATAGGTTAAAATTTAATGGTTCCCTGGTAAATAATGTAGTCTCTTGAAGAGGGCGCAAGGTTTATTGTACAAAACCCCGATTCAAAGATAGTAATTGTAAAGGAGAAAGTCTCAATTCCAATATCAGCCTTGGTATTGAATTTTAGCAGATGAATGCCGGGCCTGGGCTCACATTTGGTCACGGAAATTTTCTCCTCTTTGAACTCAAATCTCTCACTTGTTGGAGCTACCGAAGGGGAATCACTCTTTCCAATGTATGGTAAATAGCAGATAAGAGAATCTTTTCGGATAATTAGATAATACTCTCTGTTGACAGTAATAATTTGCCTCGATTTCGGAATAACCTTGTCGATAATGATCTCAATATTTCCCGAGTCTATAGATGCTCTAATCGCAGAAGCAACCCGTTCTTTGCGAAGATTCCTGTTATCCTGCTGTTGTTCCTGTGCAGATAAATTTGCCGAAAGAATTACCAGCAGTGAGAAAGCTACAATTTTAAGAGTTTTCATAGCACTATATTTTAAAAACCAGATTGTCCTTTCAGTTCTTGTAAATATAATAAAAATAGTATTCAATTTTGTTTATGACGGTTAAAATAACTAAAATTGCAGCTTCAAAAAATCCAGAAAATGTCCGAAAAACTTATTTCAAAAATTCCGGAAGGTCCATTAGCCGAAAAGTGGACCAAACACAAGGCTAACATCAGAGTTGTAAGCCCGGCAAATAAAAGAAAGCTAGAGATTATTGTTGTTGGAACAGGTCTGGGCGGAGCATCTGCAGCTGCCTCTCTCGGCGAGTTAGGCTACAATGTAAAGGTGTTCTGCATCAGCGACTCACCAAGAAGAGCACACTCAATTGCTGCTCAGGGAGGTATCAATGCTGCGAAGAACTATCCAAACGATAATGACTCTGTATATCGTCTCTTCTATGATACAATCAAGGGTGGAGACTACAGAAGCCGCGAAGCTAACGTGTACAGACTTGCAGAAGTAAGCGGTCTGATTATTGACCAGTGCGTTGCACAGGGAGTTCCTTTCGCAAGAGAGTATGGCGGATTACTTGATAATCGTTCATTCGGTGGAGCTCAGGTGAGCAGGACATTTTACGCAAGAGGCCAAACCGGTCAGCAGTTGCTGCTTGGTGCTTACGCTGCACTTAACCGTCAGATTGCCCTAGGTTCCGTAAAATCATATCCTCGCCACGAAATGTTGGATGTAGTTCTAATTAACGGCGAAGCAAAAGGTATAATTGCAAGAAACCTCGAAACAGGCGAAGTTGAAAGACACGGTGCACACGCTGTGGTTATTGCAACAGGTGGTTACGGAAACGTGTTCTTCCTCTCTACAAATGCAATGAACAGTAATGGATCTGCAGCATGGCAGTGCTTCAAAAAAGGTGCATTCTTTGCAAACCCTTGTTTTGCACAGATTCACCCAACCTGTATTCCGGTACACGGTGAGCAGCAATCCAAACTTACCCTTATGAGTGAATCACTCAGAAATGACGGAAGAATTTGGGTTCCGAAGAAAAAAGAGGATGTTGAGAAGATAAGAAAGAAACAGATAAAACCTTCACAAATTGCCGAAGAGGATAGAGATTACTATCTCGAAAGAAGATATCCTGCATTTGGAAATCTTGTGCCTAGAGACGTTGCTTCTCGTGCAGCTAAAGAGCGTTGCGACGCCGGTTTTGGTGTTAATGAGACAGGTCTGGCAGTATTCCTCGATTTCAAAACAGCAATTGAAAGGCTTGGTAAGAAGACAATTGAGGCAAGATACGGAAATCTTTTCCAGATGTATGAGAAGATTACAGACGTAAATCCATACGAAGAGCCAATGATGATCTATCCTGCAATTCACTATACAATGGGTGGTATCTGGGTAGACTACAATCTCCAGACAACCATTCCTGGTCTTTACGCAATAGGAGAGGCTAACTTCTCAGACCACGGCGGAAACAGACTTGGAGCATCTGCCCTGATGCAGGGTCTTGCAGATGGTTATTTTGTTCTTCCTTATACAATCGGCGATTTCCTTGCTTCCAAAATACAGGTTCCTAAAACAAATGTTAATGATCCTGCATTTGATGAGGCAGAAAAAGCAATTAAGGACAGAATTGCAAAACTCTTCTCAATCAAGGGTAAACATTCGGTTGACTCATTCCACAAGAAATTGGGCCACATTATGTGGGATTATGTTGGAATGTCAAGGAACGAAGAGGGTCTAAAAAAGGCAATTAAAATGATTCAGGAGCTTAAAGTTGAGTTCTGGAAAGATGTATATGTTCCGGGAGAGAACGGAGAGTTCAATCAGGAATTGGAAAAAGCTCTTAAGGTTGCTGATTTCCTCGAAATCGGTGAACTCATGGCAAGAGATGCACTAAATCGTTTTGAATCTTGCGGAGGACACTTTAGAGAGGAGATGCAGACCGAAGATGGTGAAACTAAACGCGACGACGATAACTTTATGTATGTGAGCGCGTGGGAGTACAAAGGTGAAAGCAGCGAACCTGAACTGCACAAGGAGCCTTTGCGTTACGAATATATCAAGTTAGCAACCAGAAACTACAAAGATTAATCACAGGATATGGACTTAACATTAAAAGTTTGGCGTCAGAAAAACGCAAAGGACAAAGGACATTTCGAAACATATAAAGTGAAGGATATCTCTCCGGACAGTTCATTCCTGGAGATGATGGACATATTGAATGAGCAGCTAATTGCCGAAGGTATTTCACCTGTTTCAGTTGAGAAGGGGTGCAAGAGCTCGGGTCCGGTTGCTTTCGACCACGACTGCCGCGAAGGTATCTGCGGTATGTGCTCTCTATACATTAACGGTCGTCCTCACGGACCCGATAATGAGGTTACAACTTGTCAGTTGCATATGAGAAAATTCAAAGATGGTGACACTATTACTATCGAGCCTTGGAGATCAGCTGCATTTCCGGTTGTTAAAGACTTGGTTGTTAATAGGGGAGCCTTTGATGAAATCCTTCAGGCGGGAGGTTTCGTTTCGGTAAATACCGGTGGTATACCCGATGCTAATGCCATTCCAATCCCTAAAGAGAATGCCGATGAGAGTATGGATGCTGCTGCTTGTGTTGGTTGCGGTGCTTGTGTTGCAACTTGCAAAAATGGCTCTGCAATGCTGTTTGTTTCGGCCAGAGTTAGCTCTCTTGCTCTTTTACCACAAGGTAAGATTGAGGCTGCGAGAAGGGCTAAAAATATGGTTGCAAAGATGGATGAGCTTGGTTTCGGTTCATGCACAAACACACGTGCCTGTGAAATGGAGTGTCCTAAATCAATTTCAGTCGCACATATTGCGCGACTGAATCGTGAATTTCTTAAAGCAAAATTAAAAGACTAAAGTTTAAAGACTGAAGTCTAGTAATATACAGTTCTATATGTTGCGACCCCTACAAAGGTCTGAATGAGACTCTCAAAAACAGTTTCTGAAGGATCGGTAGGGGTCAAAATATTTTTAAGAACATCAATCATATACTCTGTAGGATAATAGAGTTCAATTATCTTCCCGTCGCTTCCTCCGGTTAGACCAAGTGGGTATGCATCGCAGGTTATTACAAAATACATCCCGTCCTGAACATATGTCCCTGTTTCAGTTGAGGAGTCTGTATATTGGAATGTAACCTGGTTAGTGCCGCTAAATGTAATCTTTGTCAGCTCCTTAAGTGGTTCGCAAAAATCATCCTCGTGATCTCTAAGATATTGAACAGCAGCCGGATATGTTTGTCCTACATTAGGATCATAACGTATTCCCGTATAAACATAATCTTCATCAATATACCAATTACCTGTCAGAATAATAGGATCATCCTCCTTATTACAAGATGTAGATATAAACGGAGCGATTAGTAAAAGAAAATAGAGTAATTTTGTTCTCATAATTATTTATTTAGTACTACCTTTTGCAAATTTATAAAAACAATCAGGATATACTATGGAAAACTTCATTATTTCTAACGGAATACCTCTTCACGTCTCTATTACAGGTAAAGGAGAAAAGACAATTCTGTTTCTTCACGGTTTCCTTGAAAACATGAATATTTGGGATGAATTTTCCAAGGAGCTCGAAAAAGAGTATAAAATTATTAAGATAGATCTACCCGGCCATGCTCTGTCAGGATCACATCCGGAAGAGAATTCAATGGAATTTTGTGCAGATGTATTGCTGGACCTGATTAAGTATGCAAAATCAGAAAAAGTGATTCTTGCAGGTCACTCCATGGGGGGATATATTGCACTTAATTTTGCAAATAAATACCCGAGCAACACAGAATCTCTAATTTTGCTAAACTCATCTCCATTTGCCGATTCCGATGAAAAAAGAGCTGATAGATTAAGAGAGATTGAGGTAATTAAATCGGGAAAACTTCAGACGATATGTTCAATAAGTATTCCGAAAATGTTTGCCGAGTTCAACCTTAATAGTTATTCAGATCATGTGGATGAGTTACTGGAGCTGTGCGAACTTCATGATGACTCCTCTATTATTGCCGTAATAAGAGGTCTTATGAGCAGACCTGATATGACACAATTCCTAAAGGAGACTACTATTCCTACACTTCTTTTATTTGGCGATAATGATAGATTTATGCCACTCGAAAGGGTAGAGGGGTTAATTGCTCTTTTGAACAATAAAAAGGCCCGAATTCTTGAGAAAACAGGCCATATTTGCTTTGTTGAAAGGAGAGAGGAGACCCTCTCGGTTATTAAAAGTTTTTTATCGGAATTACCATAGGAAATTATTGAAAGGATATCTGCCGGCGTGAATCTCAGCTACCATTTTGTAAATATCGTTCCTTAGCTTATCTATATTTATTTTATTCCGTGCAGATATAAATATTGAAGGAGAGTTCTCTTTGCTCATCCAACTGTTTTTCAGTTCATCGAGTGAATAATTTTCCGGTTTTTTATGACCGATATCAAATTCATCCCTTGGAATATAGTTATAGGCATCAATTTTATTGAATACCAAAAACACAGGTTTATTCTTGGCTCCG
Organism: Bacteroidales bacterium; assembly: GCA_017848635.1. GTDB lineage: Bacteria > Bacteroidota > Bacteroidia > Bacteroidales > UBA932 > JAFIHK01. The sequence continues at coordinate 26,207 of JAFIHK010000098.1, forward strand.
ATATCTGCAAGGGTTTCATTAACAACTTTAATCTGCTCTTCAAATCCGGGATGTGAAATATCAACAACATGCATAAGAATATCTGCCTCTCTTACCTCATCCAGAGTACTTTTGAATGACTCTACCAGCTGATGTGGTAGTTTTCTTATAAATCCAACAGTATCACTCAACAGAAAGGGAACATTTTCTATAACTACCTTCCTTACTGTAGTATCAAGTGTGGCGAATAATTTATTTTCTGCGAATACATCACTTTTTGCAAGCAGATTCATTAATGTACTCTTACCAACATTTGTATATCCAACAAGAGATATTCGAACAAGTGAACCTCTGTTTCCTCTTTGAGACGACATCTGCTTGTCTATCTTTTTAAGTTGCTCTTTAAGACGGCTTATTCTATCCAGAATAATTCTGCGGTCGGTCTCAATCTGGCTTTCACCGGGTCCTCTCATTCCAATACCTCCTCTCTGTCTCTCCAAGTGTGTCCACATTCTTGTAAGTCTTGGCAAAAGATATTGATATTGTGCAAGTTCTACCTGTGTTTTTGCATATGCTGTTTTGGCTCTTTGAGCAAAAATATCCAGGATCAGGTTTGTTCTGTCCAAAATTTTACAGGTAAGTTCTCTCTCAATATTTCTAAGTTGAGATGGGGTTAGTTCATCGTCAAATATTACTAGATTGATCTCATTTTCTTCTATGTATAATTTTATTTCATCAAGTTTTCCGCTGCCTATATATGTCTTTGGGTTAGGTTTGTCCAGTTTCTGGATAAATCTTTTAACACCTTCAGCTCCTGCAGTCTCAGCTAAAAATTCCAGTTCATCAAGATATTCGTTCACTCTTGATTCATCTTCATTTTGCCTTATTACACCAATAAATATTGCTCTTTCCATATACAATTTATAAATAAAAGGCTGCCTTTGAAATAAAAGGCAGCCTCTCAGTATTCTTAACTTGTAATTATCTCAATTGGAAAATTACAGGGAAGTTATAACGAACTTTTACAGGTTTGCCACGCTGTCTGCCAGGTTCCCATCTAGGTGAGCTAGAGATAACCCTAACAGCCTCTTTGTCAAGTGAAGCATCTACGCCTCTTACTACTCTTACATCTGATACGCTACCATCGGTATTTACAAGGAATGATACAGTAACACGACCTTGAACACCATTTTCTTTTGCAATCTCAGGATAGATCAGACGCTCAAACACCCATTTGGTAAAGGTATTTTCGTCACCTTTCATAAATTTAGGCTTTTCTTCAACGATTGCGAATGGAATCTCCTCCTCTTCAACAACCTCTTCTCTGGAAGAACCTTTTGAGTAATCTTTAATGTTAACAGCAATATCCTTTCTGTCTTCAGTACTGAAGTCAACATTGGTAGTAATCTTCATACTGTTATCAACAATTTCGAATTGATCGGTAATTACCGGAATTTTAGGCATTTCTGGCGGAGGAAGCTCTTGTTTAGTGATTGGAATCATCTCCTCTTCCAGTACTGTTGCGGCTTGTGTTTCTAGTGTAGATACGCTTTTATCGTA
>JAFIHK010000009.1 GCA_017848635.1 Bacteroidales bacterium
ACCATGAGATACTGCGCAGTTCAATGTTACTCCATCAAGAAACGCCCACTCTTTAAGCGGCTTCTCAATAGTAATTGAAGACTCCTTTATCCCCTCCATTCCCCTGACAGGCTTGATGTCGAGATGTTCAAAAGGTACCTCTCTTCCGGTAACTATCTCGTAAGCGGTCCTGAGTGCCGCCTCCATTACTCCCCCGGTAGCTCCAAAAATTACCCCGGCACCTGTTGACTCTCCCATAAGCCGGTCATAATGCATATCCTCAAGCTTTAGAAAATCAATCCCAGCCTGTTTAATCATTATGGCCAGTTCTCTTGTAGTGAGAACATAATCGACATCTTTAAAGCCGCTATCATGCATTTCAGGTCTGTTTGCCTCAAATTTCTTAGCAGTACACGGCATTATCGAAACCGATACAATAGATTCCGGATCAATATTCCTGGCCTTCGCATAGTATGTCTTGACCAATGCCCCAAACATTTGCTGAGGTGATTTACATGAAGAGAGGTGTTCAAGAGACTCAGGATACATATGTTCAACATACTTAATCCAGCCCGGAGAGCAGGAGGTAGCCATCGGTAACTTAACAGAGCTATCCTTATCAACTAAAATTCTCTTTAACCTGGTCAGAAGTTCGGTGCCCTCCTCCATAATTGTAAGATCTGCCGTAAAATCGGTATCCAGAACAGTATCGAATCCTAGCCGTTTAAGTGCAGATACAAGTTTCCCGGTAACTCTTGTACCAGGATCAAATCCAAGTTCCTCACCAAGTCCGACTCTTACTGCAGGAGCGGTTTGAACAACAACATGCTTGGACTTATCTGCAATTGCACTCCATACCTCCTCAATATAGTTCTTTTCGGTAAGCGCTCCTGTAGGGCAGTGATTTACGCATTGACCACAGTTAGTACATATTACATCCATCATCGATTTGTCAAAAAAGGTCGCAATCTTAGCGTGCTCTCCCTTATATGCCATAGTAAGAGCATACACTCCCTGAATCTCGGCACAAGTTCTCACACACCTCTGACATCTTATACATTTGCTGTCATCTTTTATTATTGATGGTGAGTACATATCAATTGTGTATCTCTTGAGAGGGGGCAGATGTATAAAGTCCTGATTGAGGATTTTAAATTCACTTGCCAGCTTTTGAAGTTCGCAATTGCCATTTTTGTAGCAACTTGTGCACTCAGCGTTGTGTTCAGATAGCAGAAGTTCGATTATGTGTTTGCGGGAGCTTCTAACTTTATGAGAGTTTGTTAAAATCTCCATTCCCTCTTCGCAAGGGGTGGCGCAGGCAGCAGCAAGCCTCTTCTGGCCGGCTATCTCTACTACGCAGACCCGGCAATTACCGGCAACACAAAGATCCTTGTGGTAACAGAGCGAAGGAATAATTATTCCGGCCTGCGCCGCAGCATCAAGAATCGAAATTCCCTTATCTACCTCTATCTCTGTACCGTTTATAATAATTTTTAATCTATTTTTCATACATAATCAAATTAATAAATCATCTCCTCCCTGAAGTTTTCGACAATTGATGAGAAAGAGTTACCCACAGACTGCCCCAATCCACATTTAGCAGTAATCTGCATTGTCTCGGCCAGCTTTAAAAGCTTCTCCAGATACTGTGCATTCTTCTCTCCCCTTTTCACAGCTTTGATCCCCAGTAATAACTGTTGACAACCCACCCTGCAAGGTGTGCACTGTCCGCATGACTCCTCCGCAAAAAATGTCAGGTAGTTGTCCAGAACGTTATACATTGACCGGGAGCTGTTGAAAAGCATCATAGAGCCACCTGTAGGGAGTGATATTCCCACAAGTTTACCCTGATATCCGATTGTCGTCTCTGAGAACTTCTTTCGTGGTACCAGGAACCCGGAAGCTCCACCGACCTGAACAGCCTTAGTGTCATCATCGCCAAACTCCTCTACAAAATCCTGAAGACTCATTCCCAGTTCCAGTTCATAGATACCCTGTTTAGGAGTATCTCCGGAGACTGAAAAGAGTTTCGACCCTCTTGAGTATTGAACACCCAGGTCGTAGAATCTTTTTGATCCATATTTGAAAATAGTGTATGTATGGGCAAGAGTCTCAACATTGTTTATAACGGTTGGTTTTCCCATATATCCGTATTGTGAAGGAAATGGAGGTTTGTTCCTTGGCTCACCTCTCTTCCCCTCCATGGATTCAAACAGAGCAGTCTCCTCTCCGCAGATATAGGCACCGCTGCCCATAAAGATTTTAATCTTGAAGTTGAAAGAGATCTCTTTACAGAATGTTTCAAACTCTCTGATCGCCTTTTCGAGTTCCGGACGGAGGAATGAATACTCACCCCTCAAATATATATATCCCTCATCGGAGCCGATAACATAGCCGCAAATGGCTATTGCAGTAAGTACTTTGTAGGGAACTCTCGAAAGGATCTCCCTGTCTTTGAAAGTTCCAGGTTCACCCTCGTCGGCATTGCAGATTACATATTTTTTGGTGCTCTTCTCTTCGGCAGAGATTTTCCATTTTAAACCGGTAGGGAAACCGGCACCGCCTCTACCCTTAAGTTCTGAGCTGATAAGCTCATTGATGAGCTCCTGAGGAGTTCTTGAGATGCTCTTTTTTAGAACATCTTCCCAGTCGTTATCATTTTTAAAAATGAAATCGACCCGTTTAAGCAGATAGTTAGTTGACATTGCTCTCCTCCTCTCTTTTATTTAAATATCCCGATAAGATCTCTCTTACCTTTTCCGGTGTAAGCTCAGTATACACCTCATTATTAATAAGCATTGCCGGAGCTTTATGACAAAATCCCAGGCAATTGGTTTGGACCAGAGAGAAATTTCCGTCAGACGAGGTCTCCCCAAGTTTTATCTTGAGCATATCCTCTATAGCTTGAAGAATAATCTTCTCTCCCTTCATAGAACAAGTTATTGTTTTGCAGATTCGAATAACATAGCGTCCCATCTTTCTGTGCTCAAGGAAAGAGTAAAATGATGCTGTCCCATAGACTTCAGTCGCAGAGATATTTAACTCTCTTGCAATCTCTATCATAGACAATTCCGAAAGATAGTGCTCCTGTTCTACAACCCCCTGCAATATCGGAAGAAGCGAATGCCTCTCCCTGCCGTGCTTGTTGGCAAGGTCCCTGACAAGTTCGTTTACAGGTTTCATTAATTAAGAAATTAAATTGTATGTTAGCGCTGTAAAATTATACGCCTGAAATCTGGCGTCGATGCAAACCGGAGCGGTTTGAACTGAAATTTATATGTCCGCTCGCAGGGAGGAGATCTGTTAGGTTAAGAAATATAAGTAAATTTAGAAACAAATATCTGCTTATCAAAATATTGCTACACTCTGTTAGTTTAATGGATTGAAATACAAGTATATGAATCTATATCCTTTACTTATCACCCTTTACAAAACTATACTCTCAATTCTGTAAAAAAGGAGCACCTTACAGATCCGAATACTGCCTCCAAAAACAGGTCAGTTTTTATACCCATTGTTAAGCTGTTTTAAGAGAGTAAATATACTGGAGGAGTATAATAGAGATCTTTTATCAACTATACACGAACTCTACACATCTCTATCTTTAATATAAAATGATGCATATCTAGCTTAACATAATAAGTTATAAAAAACATAA
>JAFIHK010000099.1 GCA_017848635.1 Bacteroidales bacterium
ATCAAATATCAAAGTGCTACTTTAAATCTACTATTAATGGAACTTTAATATCAAAGTATTGTGAAGTTGGTGAGCTTGCTATTCCCGGTAAAGCCCTCTATAAAGCTGCCGATCTCTCCGAAATGACTCTTAGGGCCTATGTTGGAAGTGGAGAGTTAAGCAGTGTTAAATTGGGGCAGAAGGTTCGGGTCTTATGTGATAATTCTGATGGTGGGTATAAGGAGTATGAGGGAACGCTCTCTTTTATCTCCGACAAAGCGGAATTTACTCCTAAAACTATTCAGACTAAAGATGAGCGGGAGAATCTGGTCTACGCAGTAAAGATTATTGTTAAGAATGATGGATATCTGAAGATCGGTATGTATGCCGATGTAAAATTCAATTGATTATGTATCCCGTTGAGGTAGTTGGACTTAATAAAAGCTACGGCAAGGTTCGTGCTCTTAACGGATTGAATTTTTCAGTAAATCCGGGGGAGATATTCGGAATAATAGGGCCGGATGGATCTGGTAAAAGTACTCTTTTCAGGATTTTGACGACACTTTTACTGCCAGATTCCGGAGTCGCTTTGGTAGATGGATTCGATACGATTAAAGATTACAAAAAGATAAGAAACAGAATTGGATATATGCCCGGTAGGTTCTCTCTTTACAAGGATCTTACCGTGGAAGAGAATTTAAAGCTCTTTGCAACTGTTTTCAACTCCGACATAAAACAGAATTATTACCTGATAGAGCCTATATACAAACAGCTGGAACCATTTTCCGGAAGAAGGGCCGGAAATCTCTCCGGTGGAATGAAACAGAAACTGGCATTAAGTTGTGCATTAATCCATAAACCTTCGGTCCTTTTCCTGGACGAGCCTACAACAGGGGTTGATCCTGTCTCCCGTAAAGAGTTCTGGGAGATTCTTTCGACGCTATCAAAGGAGGGTATTACGATTGTTGTATCAACACCATATATGGACGAAGCCTCTCTTTGTACAAGAGTTGCACTGATGCTTAAGGGGAGAATTCTTAAAAGCGACACCCCGGCAGATATTGTAAAGAGTTATACCAGGGAGCTCTACTCTGTTAAATCAAAAAATATATCCGGACTGCTTAAAGATCTTAAAAGAGTTCCTGAAGTCAAGTCCGTATTTGCTTTCGGAGAGCATCTTCATCTCTCTTTGGATCCAGGTACTATTACTTTAGATAAAATTAATGAAATAATAATAAAACAAGGCTATAGAGATGTTTATATAAATAAAATATTCCCTACAATAGAGGATACCTATATGCTTTTTTCGGAGGAGGATTTTAAAAATGGCCGCTGAAATAATAATTGCTGAGAATCTTACCAAAAGGTTCGGGACATTTACTGCTGTCGATAATATCAATTTTGAGGTGAGTAAAGGCGAGATATTCGGGTTTCTTGGTGCAAACGGTGCAGGAAAAACTACTGCGATGAGGATGTTGTGCGGACTACTTAAACCGACATCGGGACGGGGAGCGGTAGCCGGATTCGATATATCTAGGGAGTCGGAGAGGGTAAAGGCAAATATCGGATATATGAGTCAAAAATTTTCGCTCTACGAGGATCTTAAGGTTTGGGAGAATATCAGATTTTTCGGTGGTATTTACGGACTAAAACCCGATGAAATCTTATCCAGAAGTGAAAGATTGCTAAATGTGCTATCGATGCAGGAGTATGCCGGATCGCTCGTGGCATCGCTACCCCTTGGATGGAAGCAAAAGCTTGCATTTTCGCTTGCGATAATTCATGAGCCTGCAGTGGTATTCCTCGATGAGCCTACAGGCGGTGTTGACCCAATTACAAGAAGGGAGTTTTGGGAGCTGATATATGACGCTTCTGACAGAGGAATAACAGTATTTGTCACCACTCACTATATGGATGAGGCAGAGTACTGCAACAGAGTCTCTATTATGGTGGACGGAAGGATTGATGCACTTGATACTCCTGAAAATCTAAAGGCCAGGTTTGGAGCACAATCTATGAACGAGGTATTTACAATGCTTGCCAGAAAGGCAAAAAGAGCAGATTAATTTTTTAAATATGAAACAGTTTGGTGCTTTTGTAAAGAAAGAGTTTTTTCATATCCTCAGAGATCCAAGGACTGTTATGCTATTGCTTATAATGCCTGTTATTCAGATAATTCTCTTTGGTTTTGCACTTACAAATGAGGTTAAAAATGTGAATATAGCGGTTTTTAATTCCGATTTGAGCATTGAAAGCCGGATAATTACCGAAAGATTGTCTGCTGGAGAGAGCTTTCAGATAAAAAAATATCTGCACTCACACACCGAAATCCCTGAGGTAATAGAGAAGGGGGAGGTAAAGCTGGTTATTGTATTCAATAAGGGGTTCGGAAGCGATCTTAGACATACCGGTAAGGCTTCCGTCAATGTTATTGCCGATGCATCAGAGCCTAACCTTGCTCAATCTGCCCTTATGTATGCTACAAACATAATCAGGGCGAGTTCTCAGGAGTTTTTAAAAGGGGGAGAGGTATCATCTGCACCGAGAGTAGAGCCTTCACTAAGGCTTTTGTATAATCCTCAGCTTAAAAGTGCGTACAATTTTGTGCCGGGGGTGATGGGGATGATACTTATGCTAATATGTGCAATGATGACATCAATTTCAATAGTAAGAGAGAAGGAGACTGGAACGATGGAGCTGCTACTTGCTTCTCCTGTAAAACCGTTTGGAATTATTATTGCCAAGACAATCCCATACTTTGTAATTTCGGTGATAAATATTGCTACAATTCTTGTACTGTCGATCTATCTGCTGAATGTTCCGATTTCCGGAAGTCTGTTTTGGCTACTCTTTATTTCGTTTCTTTTTGTGCTTGTTTCACTCTCTGTTGGTATGCTAATCTCGACACTGGTGGATTCACAGGTTGCGGCAATGCTAATCTCCGGAATGGTATTTATGATGCCGGTCATCCTCCTCTCGGGAATGATATATCCTGTGGAGAATATGCCAAAGATTCTCCAGGTAATTGCGCAGATAATACCTGCAAAATGGTTCATAGCAGGTGCCAGAAAGTTGATGATTCAGGGGGTAGATGTAGTCTACGCCCTCAGAGAGATTGCAGTATTGACCTTCATGCTGATTCTCTTTTTCGGATTAACAATAAAGAATTTTAAATACCGACTGGACTGATATGCTGAAATATCTTATAGAGAAAGAGTTTAAACAGATTTTCCGAAATCCTGTACTGCCAAGATTGATCCTTGTCTATCCGGTAGTAATGATGCTGATAATTCCCAATGCGGCCGATATGGAGGTTAAAGATCTTAGAATTTGTGTTGTAGATTATGACAGATCGCCACTAAGTTCAAAACTGATCTTTAAGGCAGCAAACTCTGCCAATCTTAGGGTGGTTGAATTTGCAAAGAGCCACAAAAGCGCTCTCGAATCATTCGAAGCTGACAGGGCAGATCTTATTCTCGAGATACCTGCCGGATTTGAAAGGGACCTTATGAGAGAGAACCGCGCAGGAGCTATGGTTGAGGCAAATACGGTGAATGCTACAAAGGGTAGTATAGGTTCTTCATATCTGCTCGC
>JAFIHK010000100.1 GCA_017848635.1 Bacteroidales bacterium
AAACGTAGCAGAGCTGGTGCTCATAGAATGGAAAGAACAGATTTAACATCTATTAATCAATCCTGGAGTATGGATTTTGTCTCTGATCAATTATTTGATGGAAAAAGATTCAGAGCGCTGACTGTAGTGGATAATTTCAGTCGGAAGTGCCCTGCCATTGAAGTCGGTCAGTCATTGAAAGGAATTGATGTGGTAAACACTTTAAACAGAATTAAAGAAGAAACAGGAAGTATTCCACAAAGGATTCAGGTAGATAACGGGCCTGAGTTCGTATCAAAAGAGTTGGACAGATGGGCATATGAAAATAATGTAACGCTTGATTTCTCAAGACCAGGCAGGCCAACCGACAACCCTTTCATTGAATCATTCAACGGAAGTTTCAGAGATGAGTGTTTAAATACAAATTGGTTCTTATCTTTGTCTGATGCAAGGGCTAAAATAGAGTCCTTTCGTAGAGATTATAACTCATACCGCCCTCATAGTTCTTTGCAAGGAATGACGCCCGAAGAAGCAGAAAACGAATGTACCAAAAACCCCGAATTTTCTACTTTTGAGCTGTCCGAAAAATGGGAGTAGGTCAAAACCCCGAATTTTCTACTTTTGAGCTGTCCGAAAAATGGGTGTAGGTCAAAACCCCGAATTTTCTACTTTTGAGCTGTCCGAAAAATGGGAGTAGGTCATTTATTAAATTTGTATAAAGAGACGCTGTCCTCCATTCAGGGGCTCCGACATACCCGCCTGAGCTGGAATTAAGAAACTATATAAATTCTCTAAATATTTAAAATCATATGTTATGAAAAAATTATTCATAGTTTTAATAATTTTTTTCTGCGGATTATCTCCAATATTTTTACAAGGTAAGTCAATAAAATGGATACCGTTTTTATGGCAAGGTGACACTATCTCTGGGAAGTATATTGAAAAAGCCTATATCTATGTTCCTGTAAAATTAGATGAACTGCCAATCGATTTTACAATGCAGCTCGATCTTGGTACAGCAGAGACTCAGATATATGGAAATACTATTAGACCTTATCTGGAGAAATATCCTTCTCTTGCGAATAAGCTAGATTCAATTGGGAAATTTCAGAAAATAATATTCAGAGATGTCAATCTGAAAATGGGATCTACAATCTTTTTATTTGATATATGGCATCATTTAGGATTTGGAGAAGAAATTTCTAAAGATGTCAAACAATCTAAAAAATCTGTTCATATTGGAACAATTGCTCCTGATTTATTTAAAAATAAAATTCTTATCATAGATTATCGGCTGAACCGATTTGCCGTAATAGATAAAATACCTGTTGAATATCAGAGATTGCCAACTGTACCTTTTGAATTAATAAATGGAGTCATCGTATTCCCGTTCCAAATTAATGGAATTGAGCAACGGGTAATGTTCGATACCGGTTCAAGTACTTTCCCTCTGGCAACTTCGAGAGAAAGAGCTCTGGAAATATCACAATCAAAAATTGTAGACTCTTTGAGCGGTCCGCTTTGGTGGGGGCGATACATAACATTTTATGGTCTCAAGGTTGATAAACCTATTAAATTTGATGGAAAAGAGTTAGAAAAAACAATTGTATACTATGATAAAGAGGGGTTATGGGAGAAAAATGTTTTTAGGCCATTTAATATTTGGGGCCTTACAGGAAACGCATATTTTCTAAATGATATAATAATCATAGATTATAAAAATAAAATATTTAGAATTAAAAAAAATTAAATATCAGTGAGTGTTCTACCCCCCCCCTTAAAGTCTGGACTAAAGATCGATTTAAACCAACTTTTGAGAAGCATTGGGAAAGCATTAATGATGCAGAAATATTTAGTCGGCTTAAAAATTTGATAGGCAAAGAAGCGAATGGACAATTTTTGGGAGAAGATGCTTATCGGCAGAGGGGCTTGCGGGAGGATAGTAGTTTTGTCCTCAATGTTACTAAAGAGCAGCCGGGGCATCGCACCACACACTTCCACGACTCCGCCAGGACCTCTTGAGTACAGTCTAAATATCTGCCCGATATTTTTACTATTTTTACAATAAAAATGGATAAAATAGCTATTGCCAACAAAATCAGAGAGTCGCTCATAGCTTTATCGGACGAAAATACAAAGGCAGTAAGCGCGCACTTTTTCAAAGAGGCTGTAAATGTATACGGAGTAAAATCTACCGAAGTTAAAAGGGTGGCAAAAGAGAGCTTCAAATCCTGCATCGGAATCACAAAAGAGCAGGCATTTGAAATATGCGACCTTCTGTGGCAGTCGGGGGTGATGGAGGAGTCATTTATAGCCTGCGAATGGTCTTGTCGTTTCAACAAAGAGTATCTGCCCGACGATTTCGCCCGCTTCGAAAAGTGGATAACAAACTATGTGTCCAACTGGGCCTCTTGCGACACACTCTGCAACCACACGGTAGGCGACTTCGTAATGCTCTATCCGGAGTACATCGCAAAGCTCAAGGAGTTCACCAAATCGGAGAACCGTTGGGTGAGGAGAGCAGCCGCCGTAACGCTCATAATTCCCGCAAGAAAAGGGCTCTTCCTGGCAGATATTTTAGAGATTGCAACAACCCTGCTAGCCGATAGCGATGATTTGGTTCAAAAGGGGTACGGATGGATGCTCAAAGCGGCATCGGAAGCCCATCGGGATGAGATCTACCACTTCGTTCTCAAGCACCGCGCCACTATGCCTCGCACCGCCTTGCGCTATGCCATCGAGAAGATGCCTCCGGAATATCGCAAGGAGGCGATGATTAAAAAATAGTGATTATAGAATTAGCTGATAAATTCACACAAAAACCGAAGGCACAGCTCTTAGTTCAATTGTGCTCCCTCCACATAATCAAATTTCAAAAAACTTAATCTGAACAAAAATCGCTAATTTTGCAGCTATGAACATAGTTATAAGAGAGGCCGTTGAATCGGACAGTGAGTTGATTTTCAGCTTTATCTGCGAATTGGCCAAATATGAAAAGCTTGAAAATGAGGTCTCTGCAACAGCCGATATTATCAGAGATTCACTATTCAATAAGAGGCAGGCAGAGGCGATAATTGCCGAGGCAGATGGTGAACCTGCCGGGTTTGCCTTATATTTTCACAATTTCTCAACATTTAAAGGAAAGGCTTGTTTGTATCTGGAAGATATCTTTGTTAAAGAGAATCTGCGAGGAGAGGGTATCGGAAAGAGACTCTTTGAAAAACTGATCAGCATTGCAGCAGAGAGAGATTGTGATAGGTTTGACTGGAGCGTTCTCGATTGGAACACCCCCTCGAAGGAGTTCTATAAAAGCCTGGGGGCCGTAGAGATGAGTGACTGGCGGATATTCAGGCTGACAAAAGATAGATATTAGAATATTAACATTATGATTACAAAAACAATAGCATTAGTAGCCCACGACAATAGAAAAAAAGACCTCATCGAGTGGGTTGAGTACAACAGAGGCACTTTGTCAAAACACAAAATGGTATGCACCGGAACAACCGGCAGAATGGTGGAGACAGCTTTAAACGCTTCCAAAAAGAAGGGAGAGGCTGCCGCCGATGTAACAATTCTCAAATCGGGCCCTCTCGGAGGAGACCAACAGCTTGGAGCTTTGATATCCGAAGGTAAGATAGATATGCTTATTTTTCTCTGGGATCCTATGCAGCCGCAACCACACGATGTAGATGTAAAGGCACTCCTGAGAATATCAAGCCTTTACAACATTCCGACAGCAATCAACCGTTCATCTGCCGATTTCCTGATATCGTCCGAACTATTTGCTTCGGAGTATGTCCCGAAACAGGAGAACTTCTCAAGTTATCTGCATCGTAGAATCGATGTCTAGAGCGTTTTGAAGAGAACGGTAAAAATATTTGTGCCCTCTCTTCTCCCCTCAATAACTACATTATTTTCATTTTTGTGAGCGCAGATATCGATCTTTTCACCAAGACGACACTCTGAGTTAAAGTTTACCGTCATCTCCCTTATTTCACAACTCTCTCCCGAAATCGAGAAGAGAGCATCGGTAGCCCACTCAACATAACGAGCATTGTTAGTATGCCTGTTCACATCGATGTCCGAATAGGCGACTACCCTGCTGTATAGTAATTTGCAGTCGGAAGGTGTCTCGATTTTGCCGGCAGATTCCTCAAGTGCATTCTCCCTCAAAACCCCCTCATCCTCGTTAGAAAGGATTTTATCTACCCGCTGGATCTTTCTGGTATTTATATCAATAATTAACCATGAGGAGGTTGCCAGAATCATATCCTCGCCGGACTCTCCCTTAAGCCTGAAATCTCTTACTCCGAAAAGTCTTTCGGTACCTTTGTGCCAGGTTTTTAGCGAGATATTATCTCTCCAAAGAGGATACTCCTTAAAAACAACATGTATTCTGGACAATACCCATACATTTTGATTTTCAATCAGATTGTCATATCCAAAGCTAAGTTTCCCGGCATGCTCCTCTGCCATGTATTGCGCATAGTTCATAAATGAGGCCGGTTTTAGCTTTTTTGAGAAATCGGTCTCGTAACTTCGAACTTCAAAACTTTTTGTCAAGCTGTTCATTGTTAGAATCATTGATTATTGAGGGTGTAAAAGTAGGATTAAAAAGCGATCGATACAATCCGATTTTCATTTTGGATAACCGGAAATTATGGCTACTTTTGTATCCCTGTATAACAAATCCATTTAATCTTTTATGAGCACAAAATATGTATTTGTATCAGGAGGAGTTACCTCTTCCCTAGGGAAGGGTATTATCTCAGCATCATTGGCTAAGTTGTTACAAGCCAGAGGCTTTTCTGTTACAATCCAAAAATTTGATCCCTACATTAATGTTGATCCCGGAACTCTCAACCCGTACGAACACGGAGAGTGTTTTGTTACCGAAGATGGTGCCGAAACCGATTTAGACCTGGGGCACTATGAAAGATTCCTTGGTGTTTATACATCCAAGGCTAACAATGTAACCACAGGAAAGATATACCGGACTGTAATAGACAGAGAGCGTGAAGGTGCCTATCTGGGTAAAACTGTGCAGATCATTCCCCACATTACCGATGAGATCAAGCGAAGAATGTTGCTTCTCGGAAAGAGCGGGAAGTATGACATAGTAATCACAGAGCTGGGAGGAACAGTAGGGGACATTGAGTCGCTTCCCTTTGTTGAGGCTGTTCGTCAGCTGCAATGGGAGCTGCCCGAAGAGGATTGCATTGTTACCCACCTTACACTTGTACCATACCTTAGCGCAGCAAAAGAGCTCAAAACCAAGCCTACTCAACATTCGGTAAGGCTGTTGCAACAAAACGGAGTCCAGCCCGACATAATTGTCTGCAGGACAGAGCACCCGATCTCTCCTGAGATCCGCCGTAAGGTTGCCCTCTTCTGTAATGTTAAACCCGACTGCGTAATCGAATCGCTCGATGCAAAGAGCATATACGAGGTTCCGCTCCTGATGATGAAGGAGAGACTCGATGAGATTGTACTCAAGAAATTTAAACTTATAGATAGTGCCGCCGCACCGGAACTCGGTAAATGGCGATCATTTCTGGACAGGCTCTTCCACCCTAAAGACGAGGTAAATATTGCTCTTGTAGGAAAGTATGTTGAGCTTCAGGATGCATATAAATCTATACTTGAGTCATTTATTCATGCCGGTGCGGCTAACGAAGCTAAAGTGAAGGTTCACAGTATTCACAGTGAACACATAAACGACACCAATATAGACACACTTCTCGGAAGTATGCACGGAATCCTGGTTGCTCCGGGGTTTGGAGAGAGAGGAATAGAGGGAAAGATCGTTGCTGTCAAATATGCAAGGGAGAAGGGGATTCCATTTTTAGGAATATGTCTTGGCATGCAAATGGCAGTAGTAGAGTTTGCAAGAGATATACTCGGCATGGAGGATGCTATGACCACCGAAATCAGACCAAATACTACCCATCCTGTAATCGATCTGATGGAGGATCAAAAGAGCCTTACTATAAAGGGGGGAACTATGAGACTGGGAGCATACAACTGTCTGATAAAAGAGAACTCCCTTGCTCACAGAGTTTACGGCTCTGTTGAGATTTCGGAGAGGCACAGGCATCGCTATGAAATGAACGACACATATCTGCAAAATTTTGAGGATGCCGGAATGGTGGCAAGCGGCAGAAACAGAGAGACAGGGTTGGTTGAGATAGTGGAGCTGCCATCGCACCCATTCTTTATTGGGGTTCAGTTCCACCCCGAACTGAAAAGTACTCCTGAGAGACCTCATCCTCTATTTGTATCGCTTATTGCCAGCGCATTAAAATATAAAAATGGGAATGTATAAAGATATTTACAGAAGAGTTTTACCGGCAGTGATTGCAATTTTACTGCCGGCTCTTCTCTTTTCAGCACCGGGAGTTGAACGGTTGAAGGTAAAGGTTATAGAGAGTTACAACCACGATCAGACCGCATATACTCAGGGACTTTTTTTTATCGGTAATCAACTCTACGAGAGTTGTGGAGAGTACAAAAGGTCAACTTTCCGAAAGGTCGATCTTACAACCGGAAAGGTTCTTCAAAAGATATCATTCCCCGCACAATATTTTGCTGAGGGGGCGGTGCATCTGAACGGTAAAATATTTGTTCTCACATGGAGAGAGAGAGTCTGTTTTGTTCTCGATGCCAAGAGTTTTAAAAATATAAAATCGTTTTATAATCCCAAGATTGAGGGCTGGGGGCTTACTACCGATGGGAGTGCTTTAATAATGAGCGATGGAAGCTCTTTCTTGTATTTTATGAATCCGGATAATTTTACCGAGAAGAGTAAAATTGAGGTAAAACTCAACGGAAGAGCTGTGCAGTATCTTAATGAGCTTGAATACATTAACGGTGAGATTTGGGCAAATGTCTATCAGTCGGACAATATTTTGATAATCAATCCTAAAACCGGAGCTGTAAGAGCTGTGGTAGATTGTAAAGATCTTTTACCAGAAAGCGAGAGAACACCCAATACAGATGTCCTTAACGGTATTGCCTGGAACGAATCGACAAAATCGCTCTACCTGACCGGAAAGAATTGGCCAAAACTTTTTAAAGTGGAAGTTGTGCGCTGACATTGTGTCGCTTTCCGTTGATCCCCTTAAATCTTTTTACAATGAAACCGCTCGCCCTGAGAGCCTCTTTTACCGATCCCTTGGATGAGTAGGTAACGAGAGTTGCTCCAGGAGAACACATCTGCGCAACTCTTTCGAATATCTCCCGGCTCCAGAGCTCGGGCTGAACATTTGGAGAGAATGCGTCATAATATACAAGATCAACACCTTTGATCCCGTAGAATTGAGTGAAGTCCTCTCCAATCTTGTTAAGATAAAATCCGGGGATAATCTCTGATATCTCATCCCATTTAGCCGATATCATGCTCTCTTGTATGCTCTTTATCTTATTTTCGCTAAGGTTTGGGAAGAGGGCGCTTTTAAAGATAACCTCAGAGTGGTTGAGCAGATGGTACTCTTCGGGAGTTAGCGGATATTTTTCAACTGCTGTATAATTCACCCCGGGAGCAATAGTTGAATCACTTGAGAGGTTTACAATGTGGCAGATTGTTAACAGAGTGTTAAGCCCGGTACCGAACCCCATTTCGAGTATATTTATCTCTTTACGGCAGTTAACAGAATCGTTGTAAATTCTCTTCAACCCATTGTTTATGAAGATGTGAACAGACTCCTCAAGGGCTCCCGATACTGAGTGGTAGTGCTCTCCTATATCTTCCATGTACATTGTGGCACTCCCATCGGCACTAATTATGACATTACGGCGCATATTTTCATTGGCAAATGTTTTGCAAATGTATAAGTTTCCTGCTATTTTGTTACCTTTGTGTGTTACAATCGAAAATAAATATAATATATAATGGCAATATTTACCAATATCCTCAAATCGCTGTTTGGTTCCAAGTCGGAGAGAGATCTTAAAGAGATTCAGCCACTTGTAGATAAGGCTCTGGAACTTTACGCAACAATTGATAAGCTTTCCCATAATGAACTTAGAGCTCATACCGATCAAATAAGAAAAACCATATCTGACAGAATAGCAGATGACGAAAAGAGAAAACTTGAGTTGAGGACAAGACTTGAGGATGTTACTATTGATGTTAGTGAGAAGGAATCTCTTGCAACGGAGGTAGATAAGCTCACCAAGCAGATAGATGAAAAGATAGAAGAGGTTCTTCTCGAGGTTCTCCCTGCTGCATTTGCAATTATGAAATCTACTGCAAGGCGCTTTAAGGAGAATCAGTTTATCGAAGTTACTGCAACCGAGAGAGACAGAGATTTTTCCGCAACACACGACTACGTTAAGATAGAGGGCGATAAAGCTATCTGGGAGAATAACTGGATAGCGGGGGGAAACAGAATCACATGGGATATGGTTCACTACGATGTCCAGCTCTTCGGAGGTGTTGCTCTTCATAAGGGAAAGATTGCTGAAATGGCAACAGGTGAGGGTAAAACACTTGTGGCTACATTGCCTGTTTTCCTAAATGCACTTGCCGGAAAGGGAGTTCATGTAGTCACTGTCAACGACTACCTCTCAAAACGTGACTCGGAGTGGATGGGCCCTCTATATCAATTCCACGGGCTTAAAGTTGACTGCATAGATAAGCACGACCCAAATTCCGATGCCCGTAAACGTGCCTATAAGGCAGATATTACCTTTGGTACAAATAACGAATTCGGTTTCGACTATCTTCGTGACAACATGGCAATAAACCAGAACGATCTGGTTCAGAGAAAACACCACTATGCAATTGTCGATGAGGTTGACTCGGTCTTGATTGATGATGCCAGAACCCCTTTGATCATTTCCGGCCCGGTTGAAAAGGGTGATGATCAGCAATTTATGGAGTACAAGCCTTTTGTGGAGAGAGTATACAACGCTCAACGACAGCTTGTGACAGGCATCCTGAATGAGGCGAAGAAGAAGATATCGGAAGGTAACGAGCAGGAGGGAGGAGTACTTCTGTTGAGAGCATATAAAGGGTTGCCTAAATACAATCCGCTCATTAAATATCTCAGTGAACAGGGAGTTAAGCAGTTACTTCTCAAGACCGAGAATGAATATATGCAGGATAATAACAAAAGGATGCATATCATTACCGATGACCTCTTTTTTGTTATTGAAGAGAAACAAAAATCTGTAGAACTTACCGACAAGGGTCACGAACTGGTCTCACAGAGCCTTAGTGATCCGAGATTCTTTATTCTGCCCGATATCGGATCGGAAATATCTGAACTGGAGAAGCAGAATCTCTCCCCGGATGATAAGCTAAAAGCTAAAGATGAGTTGCTTACAGAATTTGCGCTCAAATCGGAAAGAGTACATACCGTTAACCAGCTTCTCAAGGCATACACTATGTTTGAGAAGGATGTTGAGTATGTTGTACTTGACAATAAAATTAAGATTGTAGATGAGCAGACAGGTCGTATCCTTGAGGGGAGAAGATACTCCGAGGGACTTCACCAGGCTATTGAGGCAAAAGAGAGCGTAAAGGTTGAGGCTGCTACACAGACATTTGCAACGATTACTCTCCAGAATTACTTCAGAATGTATCACAAATTGGCAGGTATGACAGGTACTGCCGAAACTGAGGCGGGAGAGTTTTGGTCAATATACAAACTTGATGTTGTTGTAATTCCAACAAACAGGCCGATTATAAGAAAGGATAATGAAGATCTCATATATAAAACTAAGAGAGAGAAGTATAACGCTGTTATCGACGAGATTGTCAATCTTACCGAGAAGGGCAGACCTGTTCTGGTTGGTACCACTTCGGTAGAGATCTCAGAGCTTCTTAGTAAAATGTTGAGATTGAGAGGTATAAAACACAATGTCCTCAACGCCAAACAGCACGCAAGGGAGGCGGAGATTGTAGCTGAGGCCGGTCAACCATCTGCCGTTACAATTGCAACCAATATGGCCGGTAGGGGTACCGACATCAAACTCGGCCCTGGTGTAAAAGAGGCCGGTGGTCTTGCAATTATAGGTACTGAGAGACACGATAGCCGTCGTGTTGACAGGCAGCTCAGAGGTCGTGCAGGTCGTCAGGGGGACCCAGGTTCTTCAAGTTTCTATGTTTCACTGGAAGATGATCTCATGAGGCTCTTCGGCTCCGAAAGGATCTCAGGCCTTGTAGACAGAATGGGGCTTAAAGAGGGTGAGGTGTTACAACACTCTATGCTCTCGAAATCCATCGAGAGGGCTCAGAGAAAGGTTGAGGAGAACAACTTCGGTATCAGAAAAAGATTGCTCGAGTACGACGACGTTATGAACTCTCAGAGAGAGGTGATCTATAACCGCCGCCGGAACGCACTATACGGAGAGCGAGTAGATGTGGATATTCAGAATATGATGATAGACTACGCCGATATTCTGGTTCAAACTAATTTCGGCAAACTCTCTTTTGAAGATTATCGTTTTGAGATTATGCGCCAACTCTCCATAGAGCCTGAAATTGCTGAAGAGGAGTACACCAAATTGTCGGAAGAGAAGGCCTCAGAGAGATTGCTGGAGGATATTCAGAGCGTATATAAGAGAAGGACGGAGACTCTGGTTCAGCAGGCCTGGCCTATTATGAAACAGATTTATGAGACACAGAGCGCCACATATGAGAATATTGCAATTCCTGTAGGAGACGGGAACAAGATGATTCAGATAGTGGTTAATCTTAAAAAGGCTTATGAAAGTCAAGGGCGTGAGGTTGTAAGATCGCTTAACAAATCCATCACCCTTATGATGATTGATGAGTATTGGAAGGAGCACCTTCGCGAAATGGATGATCTCAAACAGTCGGTACAGAATGCGGCATATGAGCAGAAAGATCCTCTCCTGATATATAAATTCGAGAGTTTTAATCTCTTCAAAGGCGTTTTGGAGAAGGTTAGCCGCGATGTTCTAAACTTTCTGTTAAAGGCTCACATTCCGTTGAGAGATGACAGAGAGAGCGTGCAGGTAAGACAGGAGCAGACAAGAAAGAGCGACTACTCGAATCTTAGAACCTCCCGTACGGATCTTGTGGGAAATTCCGGTGAACCAAAGAGCCAGGCTCCTGTTCATGTAGAGAAGAAGGTTGGTAGAAACGATCCTTGCCCATGCGGCAGTGGAAAAAAATTTAAAAATTGTCATGGACAAAGTTGATATATTGATTATCGGATCGGGTCCGGGCGGATATGTTGCGGCTATAAGGGCTGCACAGCTCGGTTTGTCGGTCTCAGTTGCGGAGAAGGATGATCTCGGCGGGGTGTGTCTTAACTGGGGATGTATCCCTACTAAGGCCCTCCTTAAAAGCGCGCAGGCGCTTCACTATTCAAAAAACTCAAAAGAGTATGGAGTAGAGATCTCGGGAGATGTAAAACCCGATATATCTGCGATTGTAGCAAGGAGCCGGGGTGTTGCCGGAAATATGAGCCGGGGTGTAGAGTATCTGTTTAAGAAGAACGGAGTGAATCTGATAAAGGGTTTTGCTTCAATAGTATCTCCCGGAGAGGTAAAGATAACTGCAGATGATGGGAGTGTTCAGCATATATCTGCAAAACACATTATTGTAGCTACCGGAGCCTCTGCTGCATCCTTGCCGTTTGCACCTGTAGACGGGAAAAATGTAATCTCATATAGAGGTGCTCTTGTACCGGAAACTATTCCTTCGAAGATAGCAGTTATCGGATCAGGAGCTATCGGAAGTGAATTTGCGTGGTTCTACCGCTCAATGGGTTCTGAGGTTGTACTTATAGAGTATCTGGATAACATTATACCACTCGAAGATGAGGAGGTATCTGCCCAGCTTTCAAGATCATTCAGGAAAGCCGGAATTAAAGTTATGACATCTGCTAATGTAAAGGGTGTCAGTCTGGATTCGGGTAAACCTATCCTTACCGTGGAGACTAAAAAGGGTGTTGAAACCATTGAGGCAGATGTTGTTCTGTCAGCCGCCGGTGTAAGACCAAATACCTCTGGTATTGGTTTGGAAGAGGTCGGTGTCAATATGGAGAGAGGCAAGATAGTTGTAAATAGTTTGTACGAAAGCTCAGTTAAGGGTATCTTTGCAATCGGAGATGTAATCAATACTCCCGCTCTTGCTCACGTCGCATCGGCCGAAGCTGTAAAATGCGTTGAGGGGATAGCCGGAATGACTCCTGAGCCTATCGATTACAATAATATTCCATCTTGTATTTACACCTCGCCCGAGGTAGCATCTGTAGGTATTACCGAAAAAGCTGCCAAAGAGAAGGGGATCAATTACAGGGTCGGAAAATTTCCGTTCACTGCATCCGGAAAGGCGGCAGCAGCGGGAGAGAGAGATGGTTTTGTAAAACTGATTGCAGATGCTGATACCGATGAAATTATCGGAGCTCATCTGATAGGTTACAATGTTACTGAAATTATCTCAGGAGTTGTTACAGCCAGAAGATTAGGGGTTAAAGCTAAAGATATTATAAACACAATACATCCTCATCCTACAATCAGTGAGGCAGTTATGGAAGCTGCTGCCGCTATTCACAATGAGGTTATTCATATATAAAAGAATATGGCTAAAAATGAAATTGTAACACAAGTCTATGAAGTTAACCGTATTTCCTGCGGAACCGAAATTAAAGGGAGCCTAATCTCTTCCAGTGATATAAGACTTGATGGCTATTTTGAGGGAAGGCTGATAACTTCGGGAAAACTTGTTGTCGGAGAATCGGCAAAGCTGCTCGGCGATGTAGTGTGCCGCAGTTGCGACAATTGGGGAGTTATGGAGGGTAAGTTAGTTGTTAAGGAGATCTTTGGACTCAAGAAAACCGGTTCGATAACAGGAAATATCGGATGCGAAAAGATTTTCATTGAGGAGGGGGGCGTTTTTAACGGCTCCTGTAAAATTATCGATGAACAGACTTTCGAGGAGTTAAAGGTTAAATTTTCTCAATAGCTATTTTCTTCTATAACAGATCCTGGAGATGATGCCAATGAAATCCTTTTTAAACAACTTGGTTTCAGATACACTCCTCTGCCTGTAAGAGAGATTTTAAGACAAAAAAAAGACCGGCTGATTAATGCCGGTCTTTTTTTATTATAATACTTTATTAATGTATACGATTTATTCAGATTAAAGTCCGCTGTTGTCAACACCGTTATCGTTCGAAATGATGCTTAAGCAAGTATTGGCATTTCCAATATCGATTCCGACATATGCTACATTATCTTTATCCTGATGGTAAGAGAGAGAGTCTCTGCTCTCTTGTTGAGAGTTCTTATATTTAGAGTAGAGAGCATAACCTACAGATGCACACTTCTCAGGATGAGACTGAATAGTTACAGAACATACTCCTCCGAACTCCTCATTAAACAGGTTAACCAACTCCTGGTGGTACGCACCTCCGCCTACAAGAACGATTTTTGAACAAATCTCAAAATCTTCATCGGTAATATACTTTCTCATAGCAGGTGAAAGTACGTTGGTGTAGTATATCTTCAATGCCTGAAGCTTCTCTTCCGAGAAATCCCTTCTCTTTCTGTCGATATAGATAAACCCTTTGGTAAAGATCTGATCTATCTGATGGTCGGTCTTAAGTCTCAGGTATGAGTGTTTGTACAGCTCCTGCTGGAATACATTAACAGCGTAGTTTATACCGTGCACACTAAATAGAGAGCGGTTAAGAACGCCGTCTGGAGTGCTGACAACTCCCTCAGTGGTACCATAACCGAGACTGATGATAATATAGTTTTCGTTTGAAGGATTCTCCCCTTTTCTGATAGCATAGTCGCAACCTAAAATCTCCGGCATCACGTGAACAGATGCAACCGGTACGAGGGTCTGCTCTGTAATCATATTGCCAAGATCATCTGCCCTGTAATAGGTGATTATTTTGTCTGACTTGAAGTACTCTGCTGCCTCATCTTTATTATACTGGAATGTTGCAAAAGGGAAACCTGTTGTAATAGCAAGCTTTGGAAATACAGAGCTCTTAGTATTTTTAACACTCTCGTTAAGGGCGAGAACCAGTGCAGATTGGCTAATAAGCTTGTAGTCGGTGTCTGTTGGAGAAGCGTTAATTGATTTGTGAGGAGATACCCCCTCAGTAAATGCCTGCAGACCGACGATGTAGTCAACGCCATCCATCTTGATTTTTGAAAATCCCAGGATGGAGTCATTCCTTGTTGAATAGTCTCTTAAAGTTGCTTCGTAAACACTTGGGAATAATAAAGTCTTTATCATATACTTAAAATTTGATTATATTTTCTCTTTAATTTTATAATTATTTCTCTCTATACTGTTTCTTGTGACAAGTTCTGCAACGAACCCGGTTAAGAACAGCTGCATGCCTATTATTAAGGCAACTAGTGCGATATAGAACAGAGGTTGTGCTGTTACAGCTCGGTATGCTCCTCCGTTAGCCTGGGTAATCAGCTTATCTGCAATAATGTATATTGTTGTAAAAAAGCCAATTATAAAGGAGAGTGTGCCTGCAAGACCGAAAAAGTGCATCGGTTTCTTTCCGAATTTTGCTAGAAACCATAGGGAGATTAAATCTAAAAATCCATTTATAAACCTGTTCAGTCCAAATTTACTCTTTCCATATTTTCTGGCTCTGTGAATTACAACTTTCTCGCCAATTTTTGAAAAACCGGCCACTTTTGCAAGGTAGGGGATGTAGCGGTGCATTTCGCCGTAAACCTCTATGTTTTTAACCACTTCAAGTTTATAGGCCTTAAGTCCGCAATTCATATCGTGAAGTTTAATTCCGGTAACCTTCCTTGCCGTTGCGTTATAAAGCTTTGAGGGCAGATTCTTGGTCAGTTTATCGTCATACCTTTTCTTTTTCCATCCCGAAACCAGGTCGTATCCATCCGCTGTAACCATTTTGTAAAGATCGGGAATCTCTTCGGGGCTATCCTGAAGATCGGCATCCATAGTAACTACCACTTCGCCCTTTGCAAGTTCAAATCCACAGTATAGGGCAGCTGATTTACCGTAATTTCTCCTGAATCTTACCGCTTTGACCGGATATTTTAGAGATAGAGACTGGATGACACTCCAGGATGTGTCGGTACTCCCATCATCGATAAGAATAAATTCGTATGAGAAATTGTTTGCTCTCATCGTAGAATCGGTCCACTCCAGAAGTTCCGGAAGTGACTCCTCTTCATTGAAAAGAGCAGTGACGATGGAAATATTTAGATTATCACTATTACTCATTGTTGGTTGGGGCTGCTAAAAATATCTCCTTTTTTTGTAAAGTTTGCAATAATCGAAGATACAATAACTCCGAAAATTGAAAGGTATATCAGTTGAATAATAAACAACAGGTGAGGGAAATATTTAAGTACTGTGTCAATTGTCGATGAATCTGTAACACCACGGGCACTCATTGCCTGGTTGATCGATTCAGCTATAACATCAATATCGCCCGGGAAGAGAAGTGCATAGTGAAGGAAGAAGTAGCAACCGGTAAAAAAGGCAGATAAAACAGATGTGAGTGTAGCAAACTGGAACCCGTTTGAGTAGGTAAAAAGTTCGAACTCTTTTGCATACTCTTTTGTGTAATACATTAAAAGCCATATTGTTCCCACAATCTTAACTATCCATAACAGAATAACAACAAATGTTGGAGGTGTAAGCATACTGTTAATTAACGTATAGATGATTGTAATCAGGGCTAATAGAAGAGCTCCTGTTGTGGCAATATTCCATTTTCGGTTTTTCATTGCAGATGAGTTTGGGATTGGTTAATTCTCTCAAAAGTAGTAATATTTCTAGGTTTGGCAAAATTTATGATTTATAAAAAAAAGATTACCTTTGCAAAGGTTTCAAAAATTACGATTTATATGATTAATATTACATTTCCGGATGGTAGCGTAAGGTCGTACAACGAAGGGGTAACACCATACGAAATTGCTATGAGCATTAGCCCCAGGCTCGCATCCGACGTACTGGCAGCAACCGTTAATTCAAAGGTTGTCGAGTTAAACCGTCCAATTAACAACGATTCTACATTAAAACTACATAAATGGGAAGACACGGAGGCTAAGAGCACGTTCTGGCACTCCTCTTCTCACCTGATGGCCGAAGCTCTTGAAATTCTCTATCCGGGTATAAAATTCGGCATAGGTCCTGCAATTGAAACCGGATTTTATTATGATGTCGATTTCGGTGGTAAGAATATATCTGAGGCCGACCTTGTTGCCATTGAGAATAAAATGATGGAGCTTGCAAGGGAGAATCAGTCCTTTGTCAGAAGAGAGGTTAGCAAGGGTGAGGCGATGGATGTCTATACAAAAAAGGGAGATGAGTACAAATGCGACCTCATAAAGGATCTCGAAGACGGAACGATCTCATTTTATACAAATGGTTCGTTTACCGATTTGTGCCGGGGGCCGCAC
The DNA here is from genome assembly GCA_017848635.1 of Bacteroidales bacterium. GTDB lineage: Bacteria > Bacteroidota > Bacteroidia > Bacteroidales > UBA932 > JAFIHK01. The sequence goes on from JAFIHK010000100.1 coordinate 16,375, forward strand.
CTCAGAGATACATCGGTTATTAAGGCAGTTAAGCTCACTTCTATTGCCGGTGCATACTGGAGAGGTGATGAAAATAATAAAATGCTGACCAGAATTTATGGTGTTACATTTCCTCAGAAGAAACTTCTTGATGAGTATCTGGTATTACTGGAGGAGGCCAAAAAGAGGGATCACCGTAAGGTTGGTAAGGAGCTGGAACTCTTTGCATTTTCGCAAAGAGTGGGTCAGGGTCTTCCATTGTGGCTGCCAAAAGGTGCTATGTTGAGAGAGAGGCTTGAGAACTTCCTGAAAGCAGTTCAAAAGAGGTACGGTTATCTGCCGGTAATCACTCCTCATATAGGACAAAAGGAGCTCTATGTTACATCGGGCCACTATGCAAAATATGGTAAAGATTCGTTCCAACCTATCCATACACCTCAGGAGGGAGAGGAGTTTCTTCTGAAACCTATGAACTGTCCTCACCACTGCGAAATATACAAGACAAAACCACGTTCGTATAAAGATCTTCCACTCCGTCTTGCAGAGTTCGGGACAGTATATCGTTACGAACAGAGTGGTGAGTTGCATGGTCTCACAAGAGTAAGAGGATTTACTCAGGACGATGCGCATATTTTCTGCCGTCCCGATCAACTTAAGGAGGAGTTCTGCAAAGTGATTGATATTGTTCTGTATATTTTTAAAACTCTTGATTTTAAAGATTATACAGCTCAGGTTTCGCTTCGGGATCCCGAAAACAGAGAGAAATATATCGGCTCCGACGAAAACTGGGAGAAGGCCGAAAGAGCTATTATCGAGGCTGCCGACGAGAAGGGGCTGATGACAGTAGTTGAACTTGGAGAGGCTGCATTTTATGGCCCTAAACTTGACTTTATGGTTAAGGACGCAATTGGCAGAAAGTGGCAGCTTGGAACCATTCAGGTAGATTACAATCTGCCCGAGAGATTTGAACTTGAGTACACAGGAGAGGATAACAAGAAACACAGGCCTGTAATGATACACAGGGCTCCGTTCGGGTCTATGGAGAGGTTTGTTGCAGTTCTTATAGAACACACCGGAGGCAAGTTCCCTCTTTGGTTGGTTCCTGAGCAGGTGGTGATTCTTCCTGTCAGTGAGAAATATTCCGATTATGCAAAAAAAGTTTGCGATTTGCTGAATAATTCCGATATTCGCGCTTCAATTGACGACCGTAACGAGACTATCGGCAAGAAAATCAGGGAGAACGAGCTTAAACGAGTTCCGTTCCTCCTTGTTGTAGGTGAAAAAGAGGCTGATTCAGGCACAGTTGCCGTGAGAAAGCAGGGGGATGGCGATAAGGGAGTTATGACAGTCGATGAGTTTAGAATACTTGTTGAAAAAGAGGTAAAAGAACAAACAGGTCAATAATTTTTAAAAAGGAGGATAATTTATCGCAACACCATTTAAACCTCGTCCGGGCGGTTTTTACAGACCAAAACCGTCTCCACAGCCGAACAGGCAAGGGGGTGCCTTTTCGGATAGAAAAAATGACGACGGCCCGAGGATTAACAGACAAATAACCGCACCACGTGTTAGGGTGGTGGGTGAAAACATAGAAAATCCGGGGGTTTTCCCGCTTTTTGAAGCGATTAAGATGGCAGAAGAGCTGGAGCTGGATCTCGTTGAGATCTCTCCGAATGCAGATCCGCCTGTTTGTAAGATTACTGATTTTCAGAAATTTCTGTATCAACAGAAGAAGAAGGCAAAGGAGATGAAAGCCAATGCCTCTAAAGTAGTTGTAAAGGAGATAAGGTTCGGACCTAATACCGACGAACACGATTATCAGTTCAAGCTAAAACACGCTCAGAGTTTTCTGAAAGAGGGGAGCAAGGTTAAAGCTTATGTCTTTTTTAAAGGACGCTCGATTCTCTTCTCGGAGCAGGGTGAAAAGCTGCTTTTGAGGTTTGCGGTTGAGCTTGAAGAGTTCGGTAAGGCGGAGCAGCTTCCGAAGCTTGAGGGGAAGAGGATGATTATGATGCTCTCTCCTGCTAAGAAAAAATAAAAACCAACAATTTTAAAATAAGTACAATGCCAAAAATGAAAACCAACTCCGGTGCCAAAAAGAGATTTCAACTTACCGGATCGGGAAAAGTGAAGAGAAAGCATGCTTTCAAAAGTCACATTTTGACAAAAAAGACAATTAAACAAAAGAGAAATCTTACCTACTCTGCATTGGTTTCTAAGGCCGATGAGAAGAGAATCAAAGGTTTACTCATTGCTTAATTAATTATTAACCTGAGTGCTCAGCCAAAAGATTTACTCTGTTGTAAACGCTGACATTCGCAAAACAGTATTTTAAAAAATGCCAAGATCAGTTAATTCGGTAGCTTCCAGAGCACGCCGTAAAAAAATTCTAAAACTCACGCGCGGTAACTTTCTGGCACGTGCAAATGTGTGGACCGTTGCAAAAAACACCTACGAAAAGGGTCTTACTTATGCTTACAGAGACCGTAAGAACAAAAAGAGGTCATTCAGAGCTCTTTGGATTCAGAGGATCAATGCAGCTGCAAGAGAGCACGGTATGAACTACTCTCAGTTCATTGGCAAGCTTGCAAAAAACAATGTAGGACTAAACCGTAAAGTACTGGCCGATTTGGCTATGAATAATCCAAAAGCATTTGAAGCCGTTATAAATTCAGTAAAATAATTTTACTGTGAAACGTTCAAGTATATTGAGAAACAAATGGTTCAGGTTTATACTTTGGACCATTCTCTATTTATTATGGGTAGTTTGGTTCGATAACTACTGGTACCTGTTAGGTATTGCAGTGTTGTTCGATATATTTATTGCCAAGAAGGTAAAATGGGCTTTCTGGAAAAAGAACTACAAACCGGGAGAGAAGAAGAATGTTTGGCTGGAGTGGCTCGATGCAATTGTTTTTGCACTGATCGTTTCTTCGTTCATTAAGGTATTTTTCTTCGAATCATATGTCATTCCAACCTCTTCTATGGAGAGGTCTCTGATGATTGGCGATTATCTGTTTGTAAACAAATACAAGTTTGGTCCCAGAGTTCCCGAAACGCCTATAGCATTCCCCTTGGTGCATAACAGAATGCCTGTTATCGGAGGTGAATCGTATCTGAGTTCGGTAAGAAATCCGTATCGCCGCCTAAAGGGTATTAGAGAGGTTCAGAGAGACGACAAGGTTGTCTTTTCATTTCCTAACGGGGACACTGTTTTGTCGCAGATGCCTGAAGTAGATTATTACTACTATGTGAGGATGTACGGCAGAGAGTATACCCAAAGGACCTACGGACCTATAATTGTGAGACCGGACGACAGGAAGGATAACTATGTTAAACGTTGTGTGGCAATAGCAGGAGACTCCCTTGAAGTGGTTAACGGAAAGGTGTTCGTAAACGGTATTGCTCAAAAAAACTACCCTGGTATACAAAATAGCTATACAGTCTATACAAATGGGACAAAGATCAATCCTAAATTAATTGAAGAGATGGGTCTCAATCCCGACGAAATACTGTACGATAATACATTGCCTGGTTACTCATATCTTCCGCTTAATGAAGATGAGGTGGAAAAGATCAAGACACTTGGTAATGTGCAGGATGTCAGACAGAATGTAGATGTGTATCCTCCCGATTTTCCAGACTCTCCTCTTATGATATTCCCCTTCTCGGAGAATTTCAAATGGACTAAAGATAATTATGGACCAATATGGATACCGAAGGCCGGTGCGACTGTTGATCTGACACTAGAAAATCTGCCGCTCTACCAGAGAGTTATAACCTCATATGAGCATAAAAAACTGGATGTTAAGGATGGTAAGATTTTTATCGACGGAAAAGAGGCTCTCAAATATACTTTCGAAATGAACTACTACTTTATGATGGGAGACAACCGACACAACTCTCTTGATTCAAGATACTGGGGATTTGTTCCGGAATCTCATATAGTAGGGACTCCGTCTATAATCTGGTTCTCTAAAACTAATTACCAGCCATTCCCTAAAAATATTCGCTGGAATAGGATTTTTAAATTTGTCTGAAATTTGGAAATTCAAAAAATAAATCAGATATTTGCAGCCCCTTATGGGGTTTTAAGTGAAAATAATTAATATCGAGATACAAAATGGCACGTGTTTGTCAAGTTACAGGTAAAAAAAGATTAATCGGAAACAATGTTTCCCACTCGAAACGCCGCACTAAAAGAGAGTTTGCTCCAAATCTCAGAACAAAGCGTTTTTGGTTGGAAGAGGAGCAAAGATTTGTTACTTTGAAAGTCTCTGCTGCTGGTATTCGTACAATCAATAAAAATGGTCTAAGCGCTACTTTAAAGAAAGCTCAGGCAAACGGTTTAGTTAAAATCTTTTAATTAAGAAGTTATGGCAAAGAAAGGTAACAGAGTTCAGGTAATCCTTGAGTGCACCGAACAAAGAGAGAGTGGCGTACCTGGAATTTCAAGGTATATAACCACTAAAAACAAAAAGAATACAACTCAGAGACTGGAGCGTAAGAAATATAATCCTTTTTTGAAAAAGGTTACACTTCATCGTGAAATCAAATAATTAATAACAGGAATTAGAATATGGCAAAGAAAGCGGTTGCGTCCTTCAGCGCAGATAAATCAGCTCAGAGAAATGCTACAAAATGCATCCGTATGGTCCGTTCTGAGAGAACAGGAGCATATGCGTTCCAGGAGGAGATGGTTCCAAACGAACAAATTAAGGATTTCTTCGCTAAGAAGTAATTTATTTGAAAAGATATATTAAAAGGGTGTCGGTACGGCACCCTTTTTTTATTGGGAAATGGCTCATTAATTTTGTTATATTTGCAGGATAATTACTAAATAAAGATGGGAATTTTCGGATTATTCGGAACCAAAAGCAACGATGAGAAGAGAGCTTTGAAGGATGGGATGGAGAAGACCAGGATGGGTATCTTCGAAAAGATTTCCCGTGCGGTTGCCGGCAAATCAAAAATTGATGATGATTCACTTGATGAGATAGAAGAGGCATTAATAGCTTCGGATATTGGAGTAGAGACGACTCTTCGCATAATCGAACGATTGGAAGAGAGAGTAGCCAGGGATAAATTTATGAACAGTGAAGAGCTTGATACTATCCTCAGGGACGAGATCGAGGCTCTGCTGCTTGGCACTACAGGAGGGGATTCTGAGATGCCGTTTGATCTTTCAAAAAAACCTTATGTGGTTATGGTTGTAGGGGTTAACGGTGTGGGGAAAACTACTACAATTGGAAAGCTCGCAGCCAGACTGACACAATCCGGTAAAAAGGTTGTGCTTGGAGCTGCAGATACTTTCAGGGCTGCAGCGATAGATCAACTAGCAGTTTGGGGAGAGAGGGCCGGAGTTGAGGTGATTCGTCAACAGATGGGCTCTGACCCTGCATCCGTAGCATTTGATACTCTATCTCACGCAGTGGCGGTAGGTGCCGATGTCGTTCTTATAGATACAGCAGGAAGATTGCATAATAAGATCAACCTTATGAATGAGCTCTCAAAAATAAGGAGTGTTATGAAGAAGGTATTACCCGATGCTCCTCACGATGTTCTGCTTGTTCTTGACGGTTCTACAGGACAGAATGCATATCAGCAGGCAAAGGAGTTCTCAAAGGCTACCGATGTTACGGCACTTGCTGTAACTAAGCTCGATGGAACTGCAAAAGGGGGCGTTGTAATTGGAATATCCGATCAATTCAAGATCCCTGTAAAATTTATTGGTGTGGGTGAAAAGATTGAGGATTTGCAAGTGTTTGATAAAAAAGAGTTTGTGAGCTCTCTCTTTAATAGAAATTAAAATTTTGGATATATGAAAATATCGTTAAACTGGCTGAAGGAGTATGTTAAATTTGATCTTCAGCCCGAAGAGGCAGAGAAAATTCTGAGTTCAATCGGACTGGAGGTAGAGGCGATGGAGGAGGTCGAGATGATACCCGGTGGGTTAAAAGGTGTTGTTGTGGCAAAAGTGGTAGAGTGTGTTAAGCATCCCGACGCCGACAAACTCAAGATTACAAAGGTTGATGCCGGAACTGGAGAACTTTTACAGGTGGTTTGCGGAGCTCCAAATGTTGCTGAGGGGCAGAAGGTGCTTCTTGCTACAGTAGGGACAAATCTGCGCTTCTCTAACGGAGAGGATATAAAGATCAAAAAATCAAAGATCAGAGGCGTTGAATCAAACGGTATGATTTGCGCTGAGGATGAACTGGGAATTGGCACATCGCACGAAGGAATTATGGTTCTGGATGAGAGTGCACTTCCGGGGACATCTGCCAGTGATTATCTTAAACTTGAATCGGATATAATTTTTGAAATAGGATTGACTCCAAACAGAGTTGATGCAGCTTCTCATATTGGAGTTGCGAGGGATCTGGCTGCCTGGCTTAAATTTAACAATTCCGGCGGAGAGCTCACCATTCCTGAAATATCCGGATATGACTCTTTACCAAAGTCTGCAGATGTTGAGCCTGCAACTGTAAAAGTAGAGTCACCCGAAGGAGCTCCAAGATATATGGGGGTAACCCTTACCGGAATAAAAATTGGTCCCAGCCCTGAGTGGTTAAAGGAGAGGCTTAATTCCATAGGCCTGAAACCTATAAACAATGTAGTGGATGTTACCAATTTTGTGCTTCATGAAACCGGTCATCCTTTGCATGCATTTGATCTCGAAAAAGTTAAAAACAGAGAGATTGTTGTAAGAACAGCCCAAAAGGGGGAGAAGTTGGAGACTCTCGACGGAGTTGTAAGGGAGCTCAGAGATGAGGATCTTATGATTTGTGACAAGAGTAAACCTATGTGTATAGCAGGGATTTTTGGGGGGGCAGATTCCGGTGTATCAGAATCTACAACATCTATATTTCTTGAGAGTGCCTGGTTTAATCCTGTTTATATAAGAAAAAGCTCTAAATATCACTCTCTTAAAACCGATGCATCATTCCGGTTTGAGAGAGGGTGTGATCCAATGATACTCCCATATGCGCTCAAACGTGCGGCAATACTTCTTAATGAGGTAGCCGGAGCAAAAATCTGCGGAGAGATTGTTGATGTAGTATCTGAAGAGTTTGAAAGGGCCTTTGTTTCACTCGATTTTGACAGAATGCGGAGGTTTATCGGTAAGAGTATCTCCAATGAGGATTTTGTTAAAATTCTGGGTTACCTGGATTTTGAAATCACAAAAATGGAGGGTAATGTTGCAGATGTTCTTGTCCCTTCATACAGAGTAGATGTGACACGAGAATGCGATATTGTTGAGGATCTGCTCAGAATATACGGTTATAACAATGTTGAACTGCCACAGAACGTAAAAATCTCTATAAATACAACTCCTCGTCCCGATCCGGAGAAGATCAGGGGCGAAATATCAACTTTTCTTGCATCTAACGGGTTTTTTGAGACGATGAACAACTCTCTTACAAAATCGGATTATTATGCAAAACTGAAGAGCTATCCTGAGGAGAGATTGGTATATCTGCTTAACCCATTAAGTTCCGATCTAAATGCAATGAGGCAAACTCTGATATTGAACGGACTTGAGGTTATCGCCTGGAATATCAATCGTCAGCAGAGCAATTTAAAACTTTTTGAGTTAGGTAATGTCTACTCAAAAGTTTCTGAAAAGGATGGGAGTGACCTGTCTGCTTATAATGAGGAGTTCAGAATTTCTCTGTTTATTACAGGTAACAGCGGGCAGTCGTGGAGGTCAGGAGTTGTAAATACACATTACTTTACATTAAAAGGCTACCTGGAACTTCTATTGCGCAGATTTGGAATTGATGTTAACGATCTTACTTATGAGGCGGCACCATATGATATTTTTGCTGAGGGACTATCCTATTTTATCGGTGAAAAGAGGCTGGCAGATCTTGGTACAGTAAACAGTTCCCTGCTGAAAATGTTTGGAATAAAGCAACCGGTATTTGCAGCCGAAATCTCTTGGAAGGTGCTCTTAAATGCAATTAAAAAGCAGAAGATTCTCTATAAGGAGTTACCAAGATTTCCTGAGGTTAGAAGAGATCTTGCACTTCTTGTTAATGAGGATGTTACATTTGCAGAGTTGAGAAAATGTGCCTTTAAGATTGAGAAGAGGCTCCTTAAGCAGGTTGTGCTTTTCGATGTTTACCGAGGTGACAAGATTCCTGAAGGGAAGAAGCAGTATGCTCTCAGCTTTACGTTACAGGATCCCGAAAAGACTCTTACAGATAAGTATGTTGAGGAGATTATGTCCAGACTGCTGAGTGCATTTTCGGATACATTCGGAGCTCAGCTTAGATAAGATGAAGAATTCATTTGTTAACTTCTATAATCTCGTAAAGTTTCCACATACTGTATTTGCATTGCCATTTGCTTTTACAGGATTTGCGCTTGGTATAATAAAGTACGGAGGAGACTTTACAATAGTTCTGTTTTTTCAGATTCTCGGGGCGATGGTATTCGCGAGGAATGCCGCTATGGGATTCAACAGATATATTGACAGATATATCGATGCTTCCAATCCAAGAACAAAGGGGCGTGAGATTCCTTCGGGACTAATTGCTCCTGAGCGGGCTTTATGGTTCACTATTATAAACATTGCTCTTTTTATTATAGTTTCATTTTCTATTAACGAGCTCTGTTTTTATCTCTCTTTCCCGGCTTTGGCGGTTCTTTTGGGATATAGTTACACAAAACGATTTACCTGGCTATGTCACTATGTTCTTGGATTGGGCCTTGCTATGGCGCCTGCAGGGGCATTTATTGCCGTAACAGGGACATTAACGCCGGCAATAGTGACACTTCTGCTTGCGGTCCTATTTTGGGTAAGTGGATTTGATATTATATACTCTCTCCCAGACGCCGATTACGATACTGAAAATAATCTCAATTCGGTTCCTCAGAGATTCGGGATTAAAAGAGCATTGACAATATCTTCGGCCGGCCACTTAATTGTTGCACCTCTTATAATTCTAACGGGAGTATTTTCTGGAGCAGGCTCTCTCTATTATATTGGTTCGGTTCTGTTTTTAATACTGCTCGTTTATCAGCATGTTATAGTAAAGGCGAACGATCTTTCAAGAGTAAATGCGGCATTTTTTACCGCTAATGGCTTCGCCTCCATCATTTACGCAATATTTTCCATATCGGACATGTTCGTATAGAGAAGAGGAATAAAAAAACTCCCCCGGTACTAAAAGTACTGGGGGAGAAGGAAGCACACCAATCAGTGACCTTTTGAATTGTGCTCTCTCAATTACCTTCCGTATTTTGCAAGATCTCCAAGCTCCTCTTCTATTCTGAGTAGTTGGTTGTATTTTGCCATTCTGTCGGAACGGCTTAAAGATCCTGTCTTAATCTGCCCGGAGTTAGTTGCAACTGCAATATCTGCGATAGTTGAATCTTCGGTCTCTCCGGAGCGGTGAGATGTTACTGAAGTATATTTATTGCGGTGAGCTAGTTCAATAGCATTAAGTGTCTCAGTTAGGGTTCCGATTTGGTTTACTTTGATCAGAATTGAGTTTGCGCAACCCTGATCGATACCTTTTTTAAGGAACTCTACATTTGTTACAAACAGATCATCACCAACAAGTTGGATTTTTGAACCCAGTGCATCTGTAAGCATCTTCCATCCTGTCCAATCCTCCTCGGCCATACCATCTTCGATTGAGTCGATAGGGTATTTTTCCACCAATGATTTAAGGAACTCAACCTGTTGAGCAGCATCTCTTTTAGCACCTTTAGCTCCCTCGAACTTTGAGTAATCATAAACTCCATCCTTGTAAAATTCCGATGATGCGCAGTCGAGTGCAATTGTAACATCTTTACCTGGAACATATCCTGCACCTTTGATTGCAGCAAGAATCGACTCAAGAGCGTCTTCGGTTCCGTTAAGTGTCGGAGCAAATCCTCCCTCATCTCCAACGGCTGTACTTAGCCCTCTGTCGTGGAATATCTTCTTAAGACTGTGGAAAACTTCGGCACCCATTCTCAAACCCTCTCTGAAGCTTGATGCTCCTACAGGTCTGATCATAAACTCCTGGAACGCAATTGGAGCATCGGAGTGAGAACCTCCGTTGATGATGTTCATCATTGGAACCGGGAGAGTTACTGCGTTTGTTCCACCGATATAGCGGTAAAGTGGTATCTGCAGGTAGTTTGCTGCTGCTTTAGCCACTGCAAGAGATACTCCGAGAATTGCATTAGCGCCGAGTTTTGATTTAGTTGGGGTGCCATCGAGGTCGATCATCAGCTTGTCGATTTCGGCCTGGTTGAGTGCACTGATTCCCAACAGGGCAGGTGCAATGATGTTATTAACATTATCTACGGCTTTGAGAACACCTTTGCCAAGGTAGCGAGATTTGTCTCCATCTCTTAATTCAAGAGCTTCGTGTGTTCCGGTTGAGGCTCCCGATGGTACGGCAGCTCTTCCGAAAGCTCCTGAATAGAGGGTTACATCAACTTCAACAGTAGGATTACCGCGTGAATCAAGTATTTCGCGGGCAACGATATTAGTAATTTCCATAGTATACTATTTTTTTGTTAAATTTACAAATTAATTTCGCACAAATTACAACAAATATCACGCCATGAAGAGTATTAAAAATTTTTTGACCGTTTTCTTTTTCGGTTTATGCACTCCTGCTATGCTTTTTGCTCAGCAAGAGGCTGGAATTAAGATTGTAAGAGGAGCTTCTGACACAGTTTACAGCTCTAAAATCACAATTGTTGGAGTGGCTGCTCCACAGTCGATTATTACGGTGAATGGAACCAGCGTAAAACAATATAAAACAGGCTCTTTTGGCACTGAAGTCTCTCTGAACGAGGGCTTAAATACAATTGAAATTAAGGCGCTCTCACCTTCTGGTGAATATACAAAGAGTATCAAGACCTTTTATAAATCTGGTTTTCAGCCTGCCAAACCAGCACTTAACAGCTACTATCCGGGAAGAGTTCTGGTTACAAAGCAGGGAGCATATTTAAATTATGGTGCCGGAAAAGATAGACTCGGCGGTGCCAAGATCAATTTTTTGGATGAGGGTATAAGAATGGCTGTGATTGACTCTGTTGAGAATCTTTATAAAGTAAGATTGTCGGAGAGCAGATACGCATATATTCCGAAAGAGTATGCAACTTTTACCCAGTTCGGGACAACACCTCCAAAATCGCTTACAGGTTCCTGGAGTGTATCTCCTGTCGGTAAGGTCGATGTCGTAAGAATCGGGCTTGAAGAGAGGCTTCCATATATTGTGAGGGAGGAGCTTGAACCTTCGAGAATAGTTCTCGATATTTTTGGAGCTGAATGTAATACAAACTGGATAACTCAGTATACCAATCTATCTGCAATAGAGTATGTGGATCTGAATCAGGTTGATGGAGACATTCTAAGAGTTGTTATTAAACTTAAGGATAAATATTCATGGGGATACAAAGTGGCCTATAGCGGTAACTCACTTACTGTTTCTGTGAAAAAATCACCTGTCCCCGAGTTGAAAAATTTAGTTATCGGTCTGGATGCCGGCCACGGAGGTTCTGCATCGGGAGCGGTGAGCCCATCGGGTTTGATCGAGAAGGAGCTTAATCTCTCTATGGTCTATATTCTAAAAGAGGAGCTTGAAAAGAGGGGTGCAAAAGTGGTTCTCAGCAGAAGTGAAGATAAGGATGTTTCAATGGCAGAGAGAAAAGAGATTTTTGAGAAAGAGAATATCGATCTGCTAATTTCGGTTCACTGCAATGCCGGAGGAAATCCGCTTAATCCGCTTGGGACCAGTACATATTATAAGCATATAGAGTACAGGGATCTTGCTGAGACAATCCTCAAAAGATTACTTGAAATGGATATAAACAGCTTTGGTCTTGTAGGTAATTTTAATTTCTCAGTGAATGCTCCTACAAACTATCCGTCGGTACTTGTGGAGACAATGTTCCTGAGCAGCCTTCCCGATGAGGAGAAGATGGCTGATCCTGAATTCAGGAGAGATTTGATGAAGAGAGTTGTTAAGGGCTTGGAGGATTATCTGGCCAAGGTCAAAAAATCAATTAAATAATGTTCAAGCTCGAATCGGAATACAAACCCACAGGGGACCAGCCAGAGGCAATAGAGGGGTTGTGCAGATATATTTCGGATGGTGTTCCGGCCGTTACTCTGCTGGGTGTGACAGGTTCGGGTAAAACATTCACTATGGCCAATGTAATCGAGAGATTACAGAGGCCTGCTCTCATATTGAGCCACAATAAGACTCTTGCTGCTCAGCTCTATGGGGAGTTTAAATCCTTCTTCCCCAATAATGCAGTTGAGTATTTTGTATCGTACTACGATTACTATCAGCCGGAGGCTTATCTGCCAGTGAGTGACACATATATAGAGAAGGATCTCAGTATTAACGATGAAATTGAAAAGCTCAGGCTCTCAGCAACATCTGCACTGCTTTCGGGCAGAAGGGATGTGATTGTTATTTCTAGTGTATCCTGCCTCTACGGTATTGGAAATCCTGAGGATTTTCACTCTAATACTATTTTTATCAAGAGCGGTCAAAAGATCTCAAGAAATAAACTGCTCTACTCGTTGGTAGACAGTCTCTATTCAAGGAATGAGCAGGAGTTTACCAGGGGAACCTTTAGAGTAAAGGGAGATACCGTGGATATCTTCCCTGCATATACAGACACTGCTCTGAGGATAATTTTCTTTGGTGACGAAATTGAGAGCATCGAGTTGATGGATCCGTTGACAAACAGGGCGATAGAGCCTCTCAATGAGGTTGCTGTATATCCTGCGAATATATTTGTCACTACAAAGGAGAGGATGAAGAGTGCAGTATCTGCTATTCAGGACGATATGATGCATCAAGTGGAGTACTTCAATGAAATCGGGAAATATATCGAGGCAAAAAGAATAAAACAGAGGGTGGAGCACGATCTTGAGATGATAAAGGAGATTGGTTATTGCTCCGGAATTGAGAATTACTCTCGCTATTTCGACGGTAGATCATCGGGAATGAGACCGTTCTGCCTGCTGGACTACTTCCCCAAGGATTATATAACTTTTGTAGATGAGAGCCACGTTACAATTCCACAGATAAGGGCTATGTACGGAGGTGACCGATCGCGCAAAGCTACTCTTATAGAATATGGATTCAGGTTGCCTGCCGCAGCAGATAACCGTCCTCTGAGGTTTGAGGAGTTTGAGTCATTGACCGGTCAGGCTGTTTTTGTGAGTGCAACTCCTGCCGAGTATGAATTAAACAAATCGGAGGGGCTGATTGTTGAACAGGTTGTGCGGCCTACAGGTTTGCTTGATCCTCCTATAGAGGTTAGACCTACCTACGGGCAGATAGAGGATCTTCTTGAGGAGATAAGGGTGAGAGCCGATAAGGATGAAAGGGTTCTGGTGACCACACTGACCAAAAGAATGGCTGAGGAGTTGGATAAGTATCTGTCAAATATTGAGATTAGATGCCGTTATATTCACTCCGATGTGGATACTCTCGAGAGAATCGAGATACTTGAGGATTTTCAGGCCGGACGGTTCGATGTTCTCATTGGGGTGAACCTGTTGAGAGAGGGATTGGACCTGCCACAGGTCTCACTTGTAGCAATTCTTGATGCCGACAAAGAGGGTTTTTTGAGATCGGAGAGGTCGCTAACTCAGACAGCAGGAAGGGCTGCAAGAAATATCAGGGGACGGGTGATCATGTACGCCGATAAAATAACTCAATCTATGCAGAGTACGATTGATGAGACTGAACGGAGAAGGAAAAAACAGGAGCAGTATAATATCGAGAATAATATCACCCCTGTTCAGATTGAGAAACAGGTTCGTAACGTTTTAGGAAAACAGAGGAGCAGCTACGATTATGTAGAAAAGGAGCACTCTTTGCTTGAAGATCCTGTAATTGCAAGGTTTAATCCCGATCAGATTAAACGGGCTGCCGAGTCTGCGAAGAGAGAGATGGAGAGAGCGGCGGCGGAGCTCGATTTTTTAAGGGCGGCGAAGTATCGCGACGAGATGAATGCGCTGCTTAAATTGTTGGATTAGTAATAACAAACATATAATAAGAAATGGTCAATAAAGCATATGAGACAGCGGAAAGAGCGCTGCAGGGTTTGCTGCGCAGCGACGGATCCCCGTTTATTGATCACGCCGCCGCCGTTGCAAAGATTGTTACCGACGAAATTGGTCTTACACCGGAGGCTGTTGCCGGGATGTATCTGCACGAAGCTACAAGGGTTAATTCCGAACTTTTTTCTGTTGTCAGGAGAGAATTTACTCCTGAAGTTGTCAATATCGCCGAGAGCCTGAATAGAATTTCGGAGATTAAACCCAAGGATACAGGACTTCAGGCGGAGAACTATAGAAAACTTATTGTTTCATACTCCAGAGATCCGAGGGTAACTCTCATTAAACTTGCCGACAGGCTGGAGATAATGAGAAATCTGGATCACTTTACAAAGGCAAAGCAGATTGTTAAGGCAACCGAGACACTCCTTCTATATGCACCTCTAGCCCACCAGCTTGGTTTGTATAACATAAAGAGCGAATTGGAAGAGCTATCCTTTAAATATACCGAACCAGAACAATATCGTCTGATTACAAATAAACTGAAGGCGTCGGAGAGGGATCGTGAGAAACTGATGAAATCATTTGTTAAACCTCTCGAGGAGGTATTGAAAAGTGACGGGATCTCATACAAGCTCAAAATAAGAACAAAAACATCCTATTCAATTTGGAAGAAGATGCAGGTTCAGCAGATTCCTTTTGAGAAGATCGCTGATATTTTTGCGATCAGATTCATTATCGATTGCGAGCCTGAAGAGGAGAAAGAGTTATGTTGGAAGGTATATTCCAGAGTTACTGAATATTATACGCCCGATACTAGCCGTTTAAGGGATTGGATCACAGTTCCAAAGGAGAATGGATATGAGTCGCTCCATACAACCGTAAGTAATGCAGCGGGTCACGTTGTTGAGGTTCAGATCAGGACTTCCAGAATGGATGAAAATGCCGAGAGCGGAAGGGCTGCACACTGGAGCTACAAAGGCGTTAAGAGGGAACAGGGTCTTGAGGGGTGGCTTGATGGAGTACGACGTTTGCTCGAAAAGGCCGGCGGAGAGGATGAGGGTGCCCTTTTGAATCTGTCACTCGATGAGATTTTTGTTTTCACTCCAAACGGCGACTTGAGACGTTTGCCGGCCGGAGCAACCGTTCTGGATTTTGCGTTCGATATTCATACTAACCTCGGTCAAAAGTGTTCGGGAGCAAAGGTTAACAACAAACCCTCCTCCATAAGAGAGAGACTCAAAACCGGTGATGTGGTTGAGATAATGAGTTCAAAAAACCAGAAACCATCTATGGACTGGCTCAACTATGTCGTAACTTCAAAAGCCAGAGCAAAGATTAAACAGAAGATTAACGAGGAGGAGAGTAAGAGGGCTGCAACCGGTCGTGAACTTCTTGTTAGAAGGATGAACAACTGGAAGATCGAGCTGACTGATGAGAGAATGATGCTGATTATAAAGAATTTCAAGTATAAGAGTGTACCTGAATTCTATTCGGCGCTTGCAACAGGAGATCTGGATATTGCACTGGTAAAACAGTTTTTAAACGAAAAACTTAATTCAGAGCCAGAGACAAATATAGAACTCAAAGAGAATCAAACATCTGTACCCTCTAAAGATGAGCGTGTTGCCGGATCGAAGAGCGATTATCTCATAATTGACGATAAGCTAAACAATGTAGGGTATAAACTGTCAAAGTGCTGTAATCCAATACATGGAGATGAGGTTTTCGGTTTTGTATCGGTAAAGGAGGGGATTAAGATTCACCGCTTGACCTGTCCTAATGCTTCAAGGCTGATAACCAATTATCCGTACAGGATTCAAAAAGTGCGATGGAGAGAGGATGCTACCGGGCAGACCTTTCAGACCGGACTAAGGATCAGCGGGTATGGTGAGGCGAATGCAAACAGAGAAATTGTTGAAATAGTAGGACAATTTCCGGTATCTTTGCGGTTCTTTTCAATAAATGATTCAGGAGGAAAATTTGAAGCAAAATTGCAGATTGCTGTTCCTAATAATCAGATATTGGATAAGTTGATATTCAGCTTAAAGAAAATTAAAGGAGTAAAATCGGTAAGCAGGGTTTCCAATGGATGAGTTCATATATATAAAAGGGGCGAAAGTTAATAATCTTAAAAATATATCTCTTTCAATTCCAAGAGATAAACTTATTGTTGTTTCGGGAGTGTCCGGTTCCGGAAAATCGAGTCTTGCATTTGATACTATTTATGCCGAAGGGCAGAGAAGATTTGTAGAGAGTCTCTCATCATTTGCCAGACAGTTTTTGGGGAGGATGAATAAACCCGATGTTGATATTATAACGGGTATTCCGCCTGCTATTGCCATTGAACAGAAGGTAATATCTCGTAACCCACGCTCGACTGTAGGAACAAACACGGAGATTTATGACTATTTGCGGCTTCTCTTTACAAAAATAGGTAGGACGTACTCTCCTGTAACAGGCAGGGAGGTTCGGAGAGACAGTGTGGATGATGTATCAAAATATATTGAATCTCTTGAGGATGGTACGGTAATATACATATTGGCACCTTTCGGCTGGGAAAACAGTAACAGAAGGACAGAGAGGCTGCTTTATCTGAGAGAGGAGGGCTTCAGTCGACTCTGGAACGGGGGAACAATTCTTAAAATTGATGATGTATTGTCAGGAGATGTTACTCCGGAGGGAGATGTATACCTTTTGGTCGATCGTCTCAGTACCGGAAGCGAAAATGAGGATTTAAACTCAAGAGTTGCAGATTCGTTGGGAACTGCTTTTTCCCTGGACAGGGGTGACGGTAAGAGTGGTAATGTAGTTATCGCACATGCCGATAATCCATCAAAAATAATAAGTTTTTCAACGCATTTTGAGGCAGATGGAGTAGAGTTTATGGAGCCGGAGGAGCTTCTGTTCAGCTATAACAATCCCTTAGGTGCGTGCCAGGAGTGCGGAGGTTTCGGTAAGATTATCGGAATAGACGAAAATCTGGTAATTCCCGATCATACTCTATCGGTATATCAGGAGGCTATTGCATGTTGGAGGGGGGAGACTATGAAAATGTTCTATAACGATCTTATAATGAACGCTCATAGGTTCAATTTTCCAATTCACAGGCCATTTCTTGAACTCACTCCCGACGAAGTCTCTCTTCTATGGACCGGAAACGAGTACTTTACCGGATTAAATAAATTTTTCCAGATAATGGAGCAAAATAAATATAAGATTCAATATAAGTATCTGCTCCACAGATATTCAGGAAAAACTACCTGTCCATCCTGCCGTGGCAGTCGGCTAAGGAGTGAGGCGCTCTATGTTAAGATTGCAGGAAAAGATATTTCGGAGTTGATGGAGATGAGTATAGAGGAGCTTACTGCTTTTTTAGATTCGCTTAAACTTACAGATTATGAGGCTAAAGTCTCTGACAGAATACTTAAAGAGATCCGAGGCAGGGTTGAGTGTCTAAATAAAGTGGGGCTCTCATATCTTACTCTTAACAGGGCATCGAATACTCTCAGCGGGGGTGAGAGTCAGAGGATAAATCTTGTAAGTTCAATAGGCAGTTCCCTGGTGGGATCACTATATATTCTCGATGAACCGAGCATCGGATTGCACCCCAGAGATACTGAGTGTTTGATAGAGGTGCTCAAAAGCCTGAGAGACCTTGGTAATAGCGTTCTTGTTGTTGAACACGATGAGGAGATAATCCGTTCGGCAGATCATTTGGTCGACATAGGCCCCGGTGCCGGAGTACATGGTGGTGAAGTAGTGTTTGAGGGGGGGATTACTCCTGAAAATATTAAAAAATTCAAGGGAACAAGTCTGACGATGTCATATTTGTCGGGTGAAGAGAAGATCGCTCCCGAAAAAGCACCCAGAGAGTGGGGATATTCTATAAATATTGAGGGTGCGCTTGAACACAATCTTAAAGATATTACTGTTAAGTTTCCTTTAAAAACACTTACTGCGGTTACAGGAGTGAGTGGTTCCGGAAAATCTACACTGGTGAGAGATATTCTTTATCCTGCTCTTTTCCGTAGATTTAATCAGGTGGGAGACAAACCCGGAAGATTTAGAGCACTGACCGGCGACCTGGGCAGAATTTCTGCCGTCGAGTATATCGACCAAAATCCGATCGGGCGCTCTACCCGCTCCAATCCGGCAACATATCTCAAGGTTTATGATGAAATACGTAAACTCTTCAGTGAACAACCATATGCAAAGATAAACGGCTTCGGCCACTCTCACTTCTCTTTCAATATTGACGGGGGGCGCTGTCCTGAGTGCCAGGGAGAAGGGGTTATCAATATAGAGATGCAATTTATGGCCGATGTTCAAATGGTTTGTGAAGCATGTGGGGGGAAACGGTTCAAGCAGGATATTCTCGAGGTAAAATACCACGACAAAAACATAAATGATGTACTCAATATGAGTGTGGGGGAGGCTATTCAATTTTTCTCCGGCAAAAAGGATTCTGCTGCCAAAAGAATTGCAGAAAAACTTAAGCCTCTAGACGATGTCGGCCTATCTTATGTTCAGCTCGGTCAGAGCAGCAGTACGCTAAGCGGTGGTGAGAGTCAGAGGGTAAAACTTGCATCTTTTCTTGGAAAAGATAAGAGTGCAGAGTCAATTCTGTTTATATTCGATGAGCCTACTACCGGATTGCACTTCCACGATATAAAGAGCCTGCTGAAGTCATTCAATGCACTTATAGATAAGGGACATACGGTTGTTGTGGTTGAGCACAATATGGATGTTGTAAGATGCTCCGACTGGGTAATTGATCTTGGACCTGAGGGTGGAGATAAGGGAGGCTCCCTCGTTTTTGAGGGAACTCCGGACGAATTGGCTAAATGCGAAGAGAGTTATACCGGAAGGGCTCTGTCAGGTATTCATCAGATCCATCGCAATAAAGTAAATTAGCTTTAATCTTCGCGTCATAACTTCGTAATTGAGCAGATCGTAATCGTCTGACGGTTTGTATGTATGTGCCGTAATGCCCGAAGTGAATAGAAGTGCAGGTATTCCCCTGTCGGTAAAAGAGGATTGATCGGAAACTCTGTAAAATATTGAGGCGAATGCACGGCTCCCGTAAAAGGTGAAGTCAACATCGAGATAGCTCCTTGAGAATATATTCAGAAAGTCGATCCTCTCTCTAAGAGCTGCTCTCTTATCGGCGCCAAGAATAAGAATATATGAGGGGCTTTTCGAAGGCGGTGCGAATGTTGATCCTATCTGGTCGATATTAAGATTCCACAATATCTTCTTTGAGGGTATGTTAAGAGTATTCAGGAAATATGTCGATCCCGACATATTCATCTCCTTTGCGTCAAAGGCGGCAAAAATTATATTCTTAGAGGGGCCTGTCCCCTCACTTTTCATTTTTGTGAATATCTCGGCAAGTCCCAATAGAACTGATACACCCGATGCGTTATCATCTGCTCCGTTGTAAATCTTTTCCTCCAGTGCCCCTATATGATCGTAGTGTGCCGAGATCACGATATACTCATCGCTCTCTCTGTAAGCAGGTATAACTCCTAAAATATTCCTTCCGATAGCGGAGTCGATGGCAAAGCTTTGATAATAAGATCCTTTGTATGGTATTAATCCGAATTTTTCAAAGTGATCCTTTATGTATGTACCTGAAATCTGCCCTCCTCTGGTTCCTGTCTGCCTTCCTCTGCAGATATCGTTTGCCAGGAATGATACATAGCTTTCAAGTTTTTCGGCAGATGCAAGAGCTGAGTACCTCTCCGGATCATACCCCTGAGAGTATGCAGATATTGAAAAAAGTGTAACTATTATTATGCTTGTTAATCTAATTCTCTTCATTTAATAATACTATATTTGTCAAAATTAATCTATTTGTCTTAATCTATGAGAAAGAAAGGGTCAAAAAGTGGAAGTAAATCTAAAAAAAGGGGTAAAATCTCTAAAATCCTCAGATTTATCTTTATTAAACTACCTCTTATCTTTTTTGCCGTAACATTCGTATGGATACTGGCTCTCAGATGGATACCGGTATATGTCACCCCACTGATGGTGATTCGAAGCGTTCAGTTTATCGGGGATGATACTTTTCATACATATAAGAGGTGGAAACCCATCTCAAAGATTTCAGACAATATGACTCTTGCCGTAATGGCATCGGAAGATAATAAATTCTTGATTCATAATGGATTCGACTGGGAGGCCATAGAGAAGGTTATGAATATGAACAAACGAAGCAAACGTTTGAGGGGGGCGAGTACAATAAGTCAGCAGACTGCAAAAAATGTCTTTCTATTTCCGAGCAGGACATGGTTGCGGAAAGGATTGGAGACCTATTTCACTTTTGGCATAGAAATAGCTTGGAGTAAAAAAAGGATAATGGAAGTATATCTAAATGTTGTAGAGATGGGCAGGGGTATATACGGGGCTGAGGCTGCAGCAAACAGACTTTTTAATAAAAGTGCAGCCAATCTTACGGCCAGAGAGTGTTCGCTTATAGCGGCCTCTTTGCCGAACCCTCTCAAAAGAAGGGCGAACTCTCCCTCGGGATATCTATCTGCCAGAGCTTCCAGAATCCAGAACCTGATGTATAAGATGGAGACCCCATACTGGTTCGATACATATAAACCACCTAGGAAGAATGTGAAAAGATGAAGAGGATTGCTATTTTAATTTTTTTTGTTTTTGTATCTTCGGTACAGTTGTACTCTCAATATGACAAACAGCAGTTTTATGCAAGGGGCAGGCAATTGCTTGTTGAGGGGAAGTATCCGCAGGCTATTGAGATGTTCAATATTCTGGCGCAGATTGACTCTCTCAATTATGACGCATTTTTCCTCAGAGGAATTGCAAAATACAACCTTGGTGACTTCTTTGGTGCAGAGTCCGATTTTAATACAACATTAAGAAAGAATCCGATTTATACTCCTGCATATCACTACAGAGCCATAACTCTGAGCAGAACCGGAAAATATGATTTAGCGCTGAAAGATCTTGAGGCTGCCGTAGATTTGCGGCCAAGCTATACAGGTCTATATTTC
Source organism: Bacteroidales bacterium (assembly GCA_017848635.1). Taxonomy (GTDB): domain Bacteria; phylum Bacteroidota; class Bacteroidia; order Bacteroidales; family UBA932; genus JAFIHK01. The sequence goes on from JAFIHK010000100.1 coordinate 37,414, forward strand.
AGCAGGGGAGTTACCTTTTTCCTCTCTCAGCAATTTGAGAAGGCAATCTCCGACTTTAATCGTTTCCTTAAATATGAACCAAAGGTTCAGGATGCGTATCTGAATCGTGGTGCGGCATATCTGTACCTGGGAGATACTACAAAAGCCCTTGACGATTACAATACTGCAATAAATCTGAACAGATTTGAGCCTGAAGGTTATATCAGGCGCTCCAGGGTATTTCAAATGAAAGGGATGAACAGGGAGGCTCTTGAGGATCTCGATAAAGCTATTCAGCTCGATTCATCTAATACATTCGCATATTTTAACCGGGCACTTATACGATACAACTCCAAGGATATAAAGGGTGCGCTCACCGATTTTGACATTGTATTGAAGGAGGAGCCGGGTAATGCTCTCACTCTCTACAATCGGGCTCTGATCAGGTCTCAGATTGGGGATTTTAATAATGCTCTGGACGATTACGATAAGGTGCTTGAGGTAAATCCGAATAATGTTCTGGCATTTTACAACAGAGCTGCCCTGTTTGCTCAGCTTGGCCGCTGGAGGGACGCCGTTGATGATTATTCAAAGGCCATTAAACTCTATCCCGACTTTGCAAATGCCTATATGAACCGCTCTTTTGCCAAGACAAGAATAGGCCAGCTCTCATCTGCCAAGAGTGATTATGAGACTGCTCTCCGAAAAATCAGAGAGTATAAGGCTACTGTTTCGGACTCTGCGGGAAAGCTTGCTTTTGCAGACACAACAAAGAAGTATGATAATCTCTTGTCGCTCGATGCCGATTTTGCCAAGAAGGATTTTGACAACGATCTGCTTCAGCATAAGGATGTTGATATCAGGCTCAAGTCGATGTACAAAATTGCATCAGTAGAGAGCTCCGGCGATAAACTGGCTGTTGAGCACTTCTATTATAACCCAAAGGTTGCATCTTTCCTGGCATCTCTTCCTTATAAATCCGATTTCATATCTGCTCCGGTTTCAGCCGGTGTATCCGATGTTAAACTGGTTGAAAATAGGGCAGATGTTTCGGACGACCTTGTACTGTTCGGTACAGCAATATCGCAGTCTGTCAAAAAGCAGTTTAATGCTGCGCTGGAAAGCTATAATAAGGCGATCGAAAAGAATAAAAACGAAGCTCTCTTCTATCTTAACAGAGGGGTTCTGCAGGCAGATATGATTGAGTTTATATCGTCAATGGAGAGCAATGTGAGAGTGCTGACTCTTGATAATGCCGGTGCTGCAAGGGCGAAGGTTCAGGATGGCACAGTAAAGAGTTACGACTACTCAGCAGCTATAAGGGATATGCAAAAGGCTGTTTCTCTCTTTCCGGAGCTGCCTTACTCATATTATAACCTTGGTAACCTCTATTCGCTCTCAAACAATCTGCCTGAGGCGATAAAACAGTACTCAAAAGCGCTTGAGATCTATCCCTATCTTGCCGAGGCATATTACAACAGGGGGCTGGTTCTTATTTATCTTAAAGACAAGGATAAAGGGTGTCTCGACATAAGTAAGTCGGGAGAGTTGGGTGTGAAAGAGGCATACAGTGTGATTAAAAAGTACTGTACCGATACAAAATACTAGTTGAATCAACTAATCACCAATCACCTCTTTTTCCGATTAAGCTTTTTTGTGACTTTTCTCAAACTTGTGACAGATCTTACAAGTGCTTCGTCTCTTGCAATATATCTTACTGCCAGGAATGTTAGTATTGCTGAAATTACAGGAAATATTATGGTAATTGAGAATGCTGAGCCTTCGGGAGCCGTAAAATATCCGTAGCCGAGCCACACCTGGTAAGCCACAAGTACAACAGTAGCAAATACGGAGAGCCTGATCTGAATCATCCTTTTTCTGTAAAGAAATATTGATAGAAATAGGATTATCGATAAAACGATTGAAATAATATAAAAAGATGTGTTCTGGCTGTATTTGACTGCTTCATTCCCGTTAACAACCATAGTTGTGTATAGGTGTGAAGATGTAAGTGCGAGTGCTGCAAGTAAAAAAAGTGTCTGAATTCTTTGTATCATACGGCATTTTATTTGCGCAAAAGTATAAAATAAAGCGTATTTTTGTTATTTAAAATTTAAAATTATGAGGGGAATTGCACCATCGGAACTGATAATCAATAGTGACGGTTCAGTATTTCATTTGCATATTAAACCAGAAGAGTTGGCAGATACTGTTCTTCTCGTTGGTGACCCGGGTAGGGTGGATCTTGTTGCATCATATTTTTCTGAGATAGAATTCAGACGTCAGTCTCGTGAGTTTGTAACTGTTACCGGACAGTACAAGGGGAAGAGAGTTACAGTTCTCTCAACCGGTATAGGTACCGATAATATCGATATAGTGGTAAATGAATTAGATGCTCTTGCAAATATTGATTTTACTACCAGGGAGATTAAACCGGAGCTTAAACAGCTTACTCTTATAAGGATAGGAACTTCGGGAGCGATTCAGCCTGACATTCCTCTTGGATCCTTTGTGCTATCACACTACTCTGTAGGTTGTGACGGATTACTTAACTGGTACGCGTCGAGGGAGAAGATTAATGATTCGGAGATGGAGAGTGCATTTATGGCTCATATGGATTGGCCGGATACTCTGCCTCACCCTTATTTTGCATCTGCTCACAAGGATATTATTAAATTACTTGAAAAGGAGAGTGTAAAAGGTGTTACAATTTCGGCACCTGGATTTTATGGTCCACAAGGTAGGGTTTTACGAATAGGGCTTGTAATTCCGGATCTTCTGGATAAGCTTGAATCATTTTCAAAGAGTGGATACAGGATCACAAACTTTGAGATGGAGGGTTCGGCATTGGCAGGATTATCTGCACATCTGGGCCATAAGGCAGCAACTATCTGCTGTATTATTGCCAACAGGCATCTGAAGGAGAGTGAACCAGATTATAAACCTTATATAAAGAGGCTTGTGGAGTTGGTTTTAGAAAAAATATCAGGATAGATGATTACAGGCAGCGAGATAGACAATCTTGTTCTACTTTTTGACGACAGAGACAATGTTGTTAAGGAGGCTGTTGCAAAACGTCTTCGCGAAGCTGGTCTCGATGCACTTGATGTGCTGTCGGCAATGATTGCTGCCGAAAATAGTGATAGTAAAAGAGAGAGATATCTGGCTTTTAAGGAGTTTCTGATACATGAGACAGTAATTTCCGAATTTAAAAAGATGCTGGTCAAACCGGAGTTCTCTCTTGAGGATGGATTAAGTGCCCTCTCTGTCATTACTGAAGAGGCCTCTCACGGCAGATTCCGGAACCATATTGATAGTGAGGTATATGAGATAATTTCGGAGATATCCGATGATAGAACAGATGTTGAGAATATGGAGATTTTCAACTATATATTCTTTAACAGGTTAAGATACTCATTTACTCACCCCTCTCTTAATGAGATTAGATTTATCAATGTAGGAGATGTGGTTTTTAATAAACTTGGAAACCCTCTTGTTGTATCGGTAATCTATTTTCTTTACGCTTCAAAGGCTGGTATTCCTGTCTATCCTCTGGCTTTCCGTGGCGGGTTCATTCCTGTCTATCTGAATAAGAAGGGCGATGTACTTTTCTATCTGAACATATATAAGAACGGAGAGATCTTTCTTGAGAACAGTCTTAAAAAATTCTTTTCCGATGCCGGATTTGAAATAGATGAGAGTACTTTAAGGATTAAAGGTGATAAGTACCTCACAGCCATTTTTGTAGAGGTTTTAAAACACTATTACGCATCAAAGGGTAATCTGAGGTGCGAGGCTCTTCTGGGTGAGATATCGATTCTCCTGGATGAGGAGGAGTTCATATAAAAAACCCCCGGCGACGGATCGACGAGGGTTGATGGTGTTAAGTCTTAGGTTAAGCAATAACAAACATTACACAAATGTAAAAAATATTTTTTTTGAATACAATTTTTTTTATATCCCGGGCGCTAAAAAAAAGTGAAAAAAATAGCGGTAAAAGTGAGAGAAAATCTGCAAATACATTTATCGCAGGTCTCACAGTCGCAGTTAGTACCGCAATAATGATCTCCGCAGTCTCAATTTCTGACGGATTCAAGAGAGAGATCAGGGAGAAGGCTACAGGTTTCTCTGGTGAAATTATGATCAATTCGACAGCACTGGATATGAGTGGAAGCGGTTATCCTGTTCCCATCTCAAGAGGATTCTCAGACTCAATATCTGCACTAACTGGCGTGAGGTCCGTAAATCCTTTCTGCTATAAACCGGGAATAATTAAAAGCGGTACTAATATTCAGGGAATTATATTAAAGGGGGTAGGTAAGAGTTACGACTGGAGTTTCTTCGGCTCCTCATTGGTTTCAGGTAAGCTTCCGGAGTACAATGATACTCTCATCTCCGACAAGATTCTGGTCTCGGCGCGATTGTCAGGATTTATGAGTAAAAAGACTGGCGATACTCTGCTTATATACTTTGTTGATAATAGTGTCAGAGCCCGTCGCTTTATAATATCGGGAGTCTATGATGCTCAATTGGAGGAGATCGACAAAAGTATGGTTATAGGTGACATCTCTATGGCTCGGAATCTAAATGGATGGGATACGACACTTGTTTCGGGCCTTGAGGTAAGATTATCCAGCTATAATGATATTCCGCAGATAAGGGACTCAATTGAGAATCTGATTATTACTAATTCCAATGAGGAGATAAACATGAATATCTCCACTATAAATGATATTTATCCGAATCTGTTCGACTGGCTGAGGTTGTTGGATTTCAATGTTCTTGTCGTATTGGTATTGATGACAATCGTAGCTGGTTTTACAATGCTTTCGGGGATATTAATAATAATATTCGAGAAAATACCGGTTATCGGTACTCTAAAGGCGCTCGGAATGAAAAACGGCGATATTCATAAAACATTCCTTGCAGCAGCCTCTATTTTGATAATTAAAGGTATAGTAATCGGGAACCTATTCGCTTTTGGCATACTCTCAATACAGAAATATTTCAAAGTTATCTCTCTTAATCCAGTAAATTACTTTGTGAAATGGATCCCGGTAAGTATAGATCTCTTAAAGATCGTGGCAATTGACCTTACATCTTTCGCACTTATAATTCTCTTCCTATATATACCGCTATACTTTATCGCCGCTGTAAATCCTTCGGAGAGTATTAAGGTAAAATAGATCAGGATTCGACCATGCTCTTGTACTCTTCGTAACGGTTAAGTACCTCATCGACGTGTTTGACAGTCTCGACTCCTTTAAAAATTCCGAATTTGAGTATACCCTCAGGTATGATGTCTCTCTTCATTTCGGGAATCAATCGCTTTAATGTATCCCAATTATATGTCGAGTAGCCCTTGTGCCTTGCATAGCTGATCAGATCATTGATTCTGCCCTCTCCTGCATTATAGGCCGCCAGAACAAACTTTATTCTGCTTGCAGAGTCAATTGCTATTCCTGAATACATTCTATCCAGCTTTTGAAGTAATCGGGTTCCTGCCATAATATTTTGTTCCGGATCGTATGGGTCAGAAACGCCGAATCGCTGGGCTGTAGTATTTTGAATCTGCATAAGTCCGTGGGATCCTCTGTGCGATTTTGCCCTGTTGTCAAAGCCGGACTCCTGATATATCAGAGAAGCAACCAACCTCCAGTCCCATCCGATTTTATTCGAATACTTTTTGATTATTTTGTCAAATGGCGATATCTTATTTCCTGCTGCAGCCTGAGTGAGAGCAATGAAGTTGTACCTTTTGTAATAGGTATTGATCAACTGAGAGTATAATGGCTTTTGCTGAAAGAATGAAAACCATTCGTTCAGATGCAGCAGAAGGTCGTAGTTACTCTTCTTTACTACCCAAACATCATCATTGAGATTGAGCGGTGTGCTTGAAATGAGGTCGGCCTGATACTCTTCCGGAATAGGTTCCGATGAGTTTATAACAAGGATATCGGTTTTGCCACTTATAAGATCTCCCCAAAAATCGTTCATATAGTAGGGTTTGATCACCGAGTTGCACTTTTCATATCTGCTAAACTCTTTAAGAAGATCGTAATGAAATCCTTTGGTCACACCTCTCTTGAGGTATATTCCGCCTTTTGCGTGTACAACACAGTTTAGCGTCTTGCCCTACAAAAAGAAACGGTGGATTCTGTTGTCAATTTTGTTTGATACTGTGGAGAGGGCTATAAAGAAGATAACTAGTGTTAGTGTGAATAAAATTTTGTTTACCGGTTTTGTCATCGGCTCTATTTTACATAGAATGGCCAGTGTATTCCGAACTTAACTGCAGTCTGCGGCTTTATATAGTGCAAAGCCGAGAAATAATCTGCATTAGGCCACCCCTGAAATGCGTTTTCATACTTAACGAATATACTTGCTCTTTTCCATTGCAAGTTAACAAAGAGGTCAATGTATGGAGTATTTCCGATTTTTTTCTCATTCTGATTGTGGAATACATTGAGGGCAGGATTATAGGCCGGAGAGTAGTATTTTGTGTTCCATGTCGCATCGGCTCCGAACTGCCCTCTTAAAACCCCTTTTACAAGGTCAAATTCGAGGAAATAGCGCAGATTGGCACTTAGAGAGGGTAGGGGAACAATAGAGTCGTTAGACGAAACCTGTGCAAGAACCCTGTTGTTCATATGAAGTATGCCAAGTTTTATATCTTTCTGCAGATACCCCGAAAGTATATTTACAGCATCGCCGTATTGGCGAACGATACCTTTTGTATCATAAAAGATTTTATTGTTAATTAACTCATAGCCTACGAAGGCTTTGAACTTAAATGCCGGTATGTCGAGTGTTGCCTCAACTCTTGATTTGTCAGTTTTACTGAAGTTGTTTGTCCAGGAGTAGTGATTTGTATAGGTGTAGTTATCAAACCAATCCGGAGTTGATTTAGAGATTGATATCTCTCCGGTCAGGTGGATTCCCTCTCTAATGGGATATAGAGAGAATCTGACCTTGCCATTTATTTTAAAATCGTTGGCAAAACATCCCCCCAGGTTATATTGTCCGAAGCCCTCCCATCCGAAATATTTACGGAATTTGCCAGAGGCTCCTGCATAAAGATAGAGGTTATTGTAGTGCTTATTTACCTCAGGGATAGAATCAAACTCGGGTCTATTCCCGAATAGAGATATCATTTGATATCCGACTCCTCCATCGAGATTTGATATTATAGCCTCAGAGGACCAGGGCTGGAGCCTTATGAAGAGTTTGTTTTCAAATGATGCAACCCTTGTAGAGTCGTAACTTCCTGTTTCGCTTATATTGAATTTGTTGTCATAGAAAGTTGCTCCGAGTTCATCGGACGGTGTTACGTCATCTATATATACTCTCCTGTATGTTGTGTACTCTCCTGAGTGTCCAATATAAGCTATTGTGCCCAAATCTTTAGCTGCTGCCGATGTATCTCTGCTCTTTATCAGCCTCATGCCGTAGGATTGGGTGAGGAATATAGTGTTTCTCTTATACACATTGGACGCCTTCTCAAGGTTCACAACAAGGGTTCTGGGATCGGCTATCGTATCCAGGATTTGACCGTCATCGGCCACTCCGCCGTTCTCACTTCTTCTGACTCCCTGATATATATAACCTCCGTGCATTATATATTTCTTGCCCAAATAGTTGGCGGCAATGACAAAGGTTCTGTTGTCGGTTTTCTCGTTTAATAGTAACCCTTTAGCTCCATATCTTTTATGCATCACCATAAAATTGAAGTTAGGAGAGATATTTTGAGTATGCATAAAACGCACATTACTCTCCTCGGTCTGTCTGTTTGCCAGCAGCGTTCCTGCGTATACCAGTTCGGTAACAGGTGTTTTCACATTGTAAAACGGAAGATTCTCCGGAGTATAGCTATAAACGGAATAGAGCGATGCAGGTTTGAATACTCTGTTTTCGTCTCTTAAGAAATAATTGAGTGTTTGTGTTGCAGAGCCTGCAACTCCGAGATATGTGGCGCCGACATCGGATCTGAAAAAGGGGAGGTCGTAGAAATTCTCGTTATAAGTTGTGTCTGGGTTTAACCTGGTTATCGAATTGAAATGAGAGTTGTGCTTCCAGGTAATAACTCGTTTGTATTTAAGCGAATCAGGAAGTATATATGTCTCCAGAATCAATGGAGTTGCATTTCTGATACTATCCCTTAACTCTCTCTTTTTAATCCTTTCCGCTTTTCTCACTTGAGAAGCTGAAAGATTGAGCGTGTCCTTACTTTGTGTTGCTACTGTATCCTTTTTTTGGGCAGATCCCTGAAAAGGTACAAGCATTGCGGCTGCAACAACCGCAATGCTGACGATATATTTTTTAATACCTTTCGTTTGCATATTCGATGCAAACATACAAAAATCGGGCTAAATTCCAGCAACTCTCTCTTTATATGCCGCAAGGCATGCATCGAGTCTTTCGTGTGCTGTCGTATCTCCCGGTACATTGTGTGAAGGGTGTATATATAGCTTAACGCCTCTCTCTGCAAGGATTTCGGCTACGGTGGTAACTGTCATCCAAACTAAAGTTACAAATGCCAGAGTCGAAACCGGACCAACTTTGTCGAAATGATTTTTGAGAGGAACACTTGCATCTGTTAGGGGTGCACATGAGTCAACTACAATATCGGCAAGTTCAAAAAGAGTTTTACCGCATGAGTGCCTTGTTTTTTTACCGACAGATTCGGACGCAGATCCAAATACAATAACCTTCATTCCAAGCTCCTTGGCTTTTAGTGCTACATCAATATTGACATTGTTGATACCGGTATGTGAGAAGATCCACATAGTATCACGTTTGTCAAAGTTGTAAGATTTCATAATGGCATCTCCGTATCCCTCTGCTCTCTCAAGGAATAGAAACTGGTGAACACCCATCTCTCCTGTAATTCTTGTAAAAAATGTGAGAGGTAATTCTACCATAGGGTGAAAACCAACAAATCCTCCGATTCTTGGATACATCTCCTCAATCGGAATTGTTGCGTGACCACATCCGAAGGTGTGAACCCATCTGCCGGCCTCAATACTGTCTGCCATAAGGGTTGCTGCTTTTTTGATGTTTTCAAGCTGTGAATCTTCGATTTTGGACATTACAGCTCTCGCATTTTTTAACCATTCTAGTGCTAACATTTCTTTTGATATTTATTGGGTTAATTAATTTGCTCTTTTATCTTTTATATGATTTATAACAAACAACAGTGTTACCATAAATGTGCAGATAACTGCTATTATCGGGAAAGAGGATAGTCCGAAGAGACCTATCAGCAGATTCAGCAACGTGTTACCAAGAAGTGCAATTACTAGTGCGAAGCTGAAAGCGGTTGCCGAAAGCTCTTTAAATTTGTTGCCTACTGCTGCCAGAACTATTGGGAAAGTCGATGCAAATCCGAATCCGAGAAGAAAGGTTCCGGCAAGTGCTGTAAACATATGAGGGAATAGTGTAAAGAGCGTAATACCCAGGGCCGAAAAGGCCATTCCTGCCGTAAGTACGCTAAGATTCGATATCTTATCGAGAATCAGGCTAAGCAATACTCTTCCTGCCAAAAGTCCTACTACCATTACAGAGAGAGCTGTCATTGCGTTCTCCTGTGAAAAACCGTTTTCTCCCGAGAGATATGTTGGTATCCAGTTCTGACTGATGCCCTCAAGTGCGCTCTGGAAAAAGAGTGCAAAGCTCAGAAGAAGCAGGGTGGGATTTCCGGCCATCTGCGCTGCTTTGGCAAGTGGAAACCCTTGCTTCACCTTAGGTTCAGGGAACTTTACAGCAAGGTGATAGACAACGGAGAGTAGCATTAATATTGAGATGGCGCCTACTATGTGGACATAAGTAACCGATTCTGGCATAACCTTGAACAGAAGAGGGATCGTTATGGCTCCGAAACAGTAAAATATTCCAAGGATACTAAGGTTGGTACCCCTGGTTTTATCGTCTGATATCTCCGAAACAAGGGCATTTGATTCTCCATTCATTATACCGCCGCCGGTTCCCATTATAAGTATTGCAATCCTTACTACCTCAAGCTGATCTGCCAAAACCATCAGCATCAATCCTGAGACTGTTACCAGAGTAGATACAATCAGCAGAGATTTGTACCCGAAGCGGTCTACAATTGGTCCGAATAGAAGTGACCCGGCAAGAACTCCAAAGGGCAATAGTCCTGTTAAAATTGAGGCTTCAGCAGTTCCGAGGTTGAATTTTGCTGTTAATGAGGGAAGTACCGATCCCATTGCTATGAATGCGGCTCCGAAAAATAGCATTCCGGCAAACCCGGATGCTAGTACTTTAAAGTGAGATGAGTTTTTCATATTTTAAAATCGGATTAGTAATTATTTACAGCAATGGCTCCGGCACCATACAATCCGGCTTTGGAACCGAGCTGCGAGGTGGTGAATTTACACTCTCTGATGCTGATAGGTTGGGCCCATTTGAGTGCCTCTCTGTATATTTTGTCTACAAGTGACGATGCAGGTCCGAATACTCCGCCCCCAAAGATTATAAATTCAGGGTTGAAGAGACTTACAAAGTTGGCAGCAGCCATCCCCCACATCTCTACAGCTTTGTCGATAATGAGAGAGGCTATTTTATCGCCTCTTTCATATGCATCGAATACCTCGTATGATGTAACTTTACCGGAGTCATAATTTCTTAGAAGACTGTCTTCGAATGGATTATTGAGCAGATATTTGTTGGCTTGAGCAGCAATTCCATTGCCCGAAGCGTGAGTTTCGAAACATCCGCACTCGTTGTATTCATCTCTATATGGAGGTTGTAGCGCCATCCATCCTGTGGCTCCTGTAATGTCGGAGTGGCCGTGAAGTATTCGTCCGTCTATCAGAATA
>JAFIHK010000101.1 GCA_017848635.1 Bacteroidales bacterium
TAAACCTCTCGGAACTCGCTCTCGCCGCTACTCCAATCTCCTTTCTGGCGCTCTCATTATCTATTAGTTGGCAGATTTTTTCAGCCAATCCTTCAATATCACCCGGAGCGACAAGAAATCCGTCGATACCGTGTGTAATTATGTCTCTGGGACCACAAGGACAAGCAAATGCAACGGGAGGCAGGCCGCAGGACATAGCCTCCGAAATAACCATCCCAAACCCCTCATATCGGGAGCTGAATGCAAAGATGGATGCTTCTGCAAACTTACTGTTCAAATCTGGTACGGCATCATAAAATTTGACACTATCCGAAATACCGAGCTCATCTGCCCTATTAATAAACCAATCCTTTGCTCCATTCCCGTATATCTCAAGATTCCACTCCGGGTGCCGGTCATTTACTAATGCCCAGGCATCAAGAAGCATATCGAACCCTTTTTGACGTACAAATCTCCCTGCAGCAATTACAGTTTTATTTACACAATCTGATATCTTTTCAGGAAATTCGGGAAGGGGGTTATAGATGACCTTGACCTGCTCCAGCTCTACCCACTTATCACGATCCTCCTTGCTTAGAACCACAAAACTGTCGAGCTTTTTCAAGTTTCTGACCAGCTGATTCATCCATATTTTTGAGAGTATCTTTTTCAATCCGGCAGGGATGGAGTTGGTACTGAAATCTCTGTAATTATCTCTGTTAAAATGCATCTCCCCCACCTTCTTACTCCCGTCATCAATCACGGAAATAAAATTAATCTCTCTTCTTAACATCGATACGGTAATATCTGCCTTTATCTCTTTAAGCGCTCTTCTCAGTCGTTTACGGTATAATATCTGCTTCCAGCTAAACAAGATAGTCTTATATAGCAGATTGTGTCCGTATATAGATTCGAAATTTATATTAAGATTTATTACCTCTATACTATCCGAGAGTCTGTATGCAGGTTTTTGGATATCTCCCTCAGTAGTTATAATGATTACACTGTATCCCAACTTATCCGCAAAATAGTTGGCTTTGATTGAGAGCGTTCTCTCCATTCCGCTGAACGATTGGAGAGAGGGAATACAGTATGCTATCCGTAAAGACATTAAATGTAATATTGATTACCAAAGATAAGAAAAAGCGATTAAAAAAATGGCCGGCTAATAAATCAGCCGGCCAAATCTATTTTCAAAACAGGTTAACAGCCTCTAGTAAAGTTTTTCAACATTCCTGTTCCCTGATTTATCCTGATACCAGTCAACATTTGTAGTACAACCGCTTGTTGCCCAAGATGCGAAATTGTTATATCCATTGACTATAGATGTTTTTTCAGAAGGATATTTAAATATCTCAGGTATCATAAGTCCCCACATCATACCATCGGCATGGATAAACTTGTCGGTAGATGACAGATTTCCGCTGAGAGCGTAACTGTTATTAAAGAGAGATGTAGGCTGGAAGCCTGGAAGGTGAATCTCTTTACCCCTGTTATTTACGACAATGAAGAAGTTGAAGGATGACATAGAGAGAGATGTTGCATCAACAGGTGATACGAACTTAATTACAACCTGTTTCTCTACTGGAGGAACATACGATCCGTCTGCAGGATCGGTATTAAAGAAGCTGGTTGTGAATCCTAAAATATTCTTTATGTTGTTAAAGAACGGAATTACAGCCTTAGTAACTCCGGATTCAGTACCATTAGAGGTAATTACAAAAGGAACACCAACTCCGGCAGATTGTCCGGTAACCGATTGAACATTAGAAGCCAAAACATTGTCGAGTTGTACAGCAGCAGAGATATTGTTCACTGCACCAACTGCCAGAACCTTGTAATTATATCTAAGTTCGGTAATTTTATTAGATGAATTGGATATAAAGGTAACCCTGAATCCTATTACTATATCGTTAAGGTCATAATCACCCTTGGATGGCCAGTAGTCTTCAAAAGCGTATGAAGCCCATCCTGTCTGTGATGGGAAATATGAGGCAAACTCTGTATCTTCACCTGAGCCACCTGTACCAGGATCGGTTATCTGACCAAGTGAACCGTTGCAGGTTGTACCCGGAATATTAACGGTTTGAGTGCTTACAAGTGTTGCTCCGTTAGAGAATGAAGATGCATACAAATCCCTTCCGTTTGCTGAAGTTCCTGTAGTTAAATTTGTGTGAACAAACTCAATATTCCCTTTTACAGAGGATGCAGCCCATCTCATATCGGGTATGTTACCGGTACACTTCACAACCGCCCATAGTGTTGAGCTTGATTGCATGGTCATTCCATATATACTGGTAATATCACCGGTAATCAGAAGCATGCTCTGTCCCGACATATTAACGGTACTGTTATTTACCTTGAAATTTGAGGTATTAATGAGTGCTCCCGATTGATTATTTATAGTCATCGACTGAATGTCCACTATTACACCTGCAATTCTGCAGAAGTTATTTACAGTTCCACCCCCCGATCCTCCGAATTGTACAGAGGCCGAGATCTGTCCGTAATTATTAAGAACTGTACCGTTTGACTGATACCATGTTCCTACGGTTGTAGTAGATCCTGAGTCGTTAAGATATGTTGCGCTAACGGTAAGATCTACTCTTGTGGCATTTATTGCCGAGGAGTTATAAAGTTGCGATGAGTTTGTAACCTGTAGTATCGAGTTACTCTCAGTAACGTTTACGGTACCTTCGTTGTAAAACTTGCTACCACTGTTAAAATTAAGATCGGTACGTGCATTTACTGCATTTATTGTACCCTTATTAACAACAGTTGCATTATTTGAAAAATTTGCGTCAGCTGTGGTAGTAAAGGTTCCTCCGCTCTTAATAACTACTGCGGCCGGGTAGGTACTATAGTCACCGCCGTTGGATATTCCGTCTACCGTAACAACACCGCCGGGAAGTACAACCAGTGATGCTTTGTTGAGAGCTATATCATTCTTAGATAAATTAATCGTTCCTTTCACAAAAATCACAGCGTGTGCTAAACTGTTCGGTACGTTTATTTTCTTTGTGACAGTTACTCCTGTAGGAATATAATAGGATTTGTATGGATTTCCGTATGCAGAGCTCTCACCGGTATTAAAACCGGTTACATCAAAGGCCTGGTCGGAGCTTATTGTAACATCAAAATTTGATGGTACGGCAATATCAGGAGATGTAAAAGATGCATTCGGGGTAATCATAGGAGCTCCGGCGGTACTACTTGCCACCCCTCCTGCAGGGCTTAAAACCGCATTGATTGAAGTTCCAGATACTGGTAATACAGTTACGGCAACATTGCCGGAAGGTTGAATATCCTTTATATACAAAGAAGTAACCACATCGGCAACTGTTAAAGTATTAACATAGGGAGAGCCGATAGATGCAGCACCTGTCGCTATCAAATCTTCGGATGTCATATTCGAAGATTTGTATATGAATATTTTATGAGTCCCGGCACTCTGGCCAGAAGCGACTCCAATCGAGACAGATATATCACTTGCAGTTTTCCAATCGGTGCCGGCAGGAATAACCAGATTATCAATGGTTTTTATAACCTCACCATCGGGCTGCTTAACGCAGGAGGCAACAACTGCAACAAGTAAAAGAGAAAAGGCGATTCTTTTCATTAATGTAATAATATATTGTTAAATAAGTGTTAATTGACAAAAGTATAAAAAAAATTTGTGATAAAAACAAATAAAGTTCTGTATTTGTAAACTTAACGACGATTTAACAAAAAAAGTTCTCATATCGTCAATTTTCTACACTCTTCAATATAAAAGTTCCATTCTCAATTATTGAAATAAAAGTCTTACTTTCGCAGTTCCATTTCAAATATGAGATATTTTGATTATATAGTTGCAGGAAGCGGGCTTGCAGGACTCTACTCCGCATACAGAGCATCCAAGTACGGAAAAGTTGCTCTTGTTACAAAAAGCAGTATCAGGCAGAGCAGCTCCTATTATGCGCAGGGAGGGATTGCTGCGGTAACTGCCGGGGATGATTCTCCGCTTTTTCACTTTCAGGACACTTTGACTGCAGGCCGTGGATTGTGTGACTCTTCTGCGGTTAACATTCTTGTGAATGAAGGGCCGGAGCGAATCCACGAGCTTGTTGAGGAGGGGATGCAGTTCGATACGTTTCACGGATCATATCTGCTCGGACTTGAAGGTGGACACAATAAAAGAAGAATTCTACATTCTGGAGGGGATGCTACCGGTATGAAAATTACCGAATTTATGATTTCAAAAGTTCTATCCCGCTCTCAGATTGAGATATTTGAAAACTGTACGGTAACATCTCTGCTAGTACAGGGCGATCGCTGTTCCGGTATCACTCTGTGGAATAACGGCAATAACTCAAACGATACATTTATTGGCAGAAGCACTATTCTTGCACTTGGTGGTGCATCTGCAATCTATGATCGCACCTCCAACCCTGAAACATCTACCGGAGAGGGAGTTGCTCTGGCATATGAGGCCGGCTGTAAAATTGCCGATATGGAATTTATTCAATTTCACCCTACCACTCTATGCACACCGTCTGGTAAAACGTTTCTTATAAGCGAAGCTGTGAGAGGTGAGGGGGCATATCTTCTAAACAAAAATGGGGAGAGATTTATGCCTGGCATACACGAAAGAGCTGAACTTGCTCCCAGGGATATAGTCGCCCAGTCAATTTACAGAGAGATGCTCAAGGATAAATCTGACCACGTATATCTCTCACTAGAGCACCTGGATAAAGATAAAATCAGAGATAGATTTCCAAATATTTATGAGAAATGTTCTCAGGAGGGATTCGACCTTACAAAAAGAATACCTGTGGCCCCTGCTGCGCACTATATGGTCGGAGGGGTAAAAACCGATGAGTACGGCAGAACTAATATCGGTTCGCTGTATGCTGTAGGTGAGGTAGCATCAACAGGAATTATGGGGGCAAACAGATTAGCATCCAACTCTTTGGTGGAGTGCCTGGTGTTCGGCTACAGAGCAGTAGAGGATGCATCTGAACAAAGTGAAGCTCCTATTGTAAAGGAGGATTTTGCAGATAATCCATATTTTAAAGATGAAGCCAACAATCAGCTTCTCTCATTTGTTAAGAGAGAGGTTGGTTCAATCATGGCCGAATGTGCAGGAATAATCCGAAATGAGCATCTGCTCAGGCAGGGGGAGGAGCGTTTAAACAAACTTATGGCATCACTGCCGGCAATGCCTTTTGAGATCAACAGAAAGCGCGCTTCAAATTTGGTAGAGGTTGCAACTCTCATAATCAGATCGGCACTGGAGAGACGGGAGAGCAGAGGTGGTCACTTCAGAGAGGATTATCCACATGAAAATGAGAAATATCTTTATCACATAATTCAGAGACTGGGAGCGGATATCGAAACCATCCCGGTAGATAACTAAAATATAAAGCAATGAATGAGGAGAAATTAATTGAATCAATTATAAAGCTTGCAATTGAGGAGGATATTGCGACAGGGGATATTACAACCGACTCTATAATTCCGGTTAGCTCAGTTGCCTCCGCCGAAATGACAATGAAGGCCGATGGCGTTGTATCGGGTCTGGATATTGCCAGAAAGGTATTTGAATATCTTGACAGCAATCTGGAGTGGATCCCATTTGTCAAGGATGGTGACAAGGTGAAAAAGGGAGATACAATAATACGATTTTCAGGAAGTTACAGAGCCCTGCTCTCCGGTGAGAGGACAGCACTGAATATACTTCAGA
>JAFIHK010000102.1 GCA_017848635.1 Bacteroidales bacterium
AAATCTGAAACCGTTCAGAAACTTATCCGACCCACTGTAAAGCTGATTGCTGTCGATATATATATCTGCAGTCTGAACACTCATATCCTCCTGTGAAATTTTGCCTGAAATCCTAATTGGTTCCGAAAAGTTAGTACCATCGGTTGAAATACTGAATTCCACATATATGGGCATCCAGATCCAGGACTTTGCATCCTGAAGAAATCCAGCTCCAATCTTTGATGGCTTTTTTATCGAACCCAAATCTACAACGGCTTCAAAATCGCTCGCCTGATATCCCTGCCAACCTCCGAGCCTGAAGTTTTTATCCCCTCTTAGTCCGTCTATAATCCCTTCATCTCCGCCGGCACTATACTGTTTTCCATAACGATATTTCAGTTTTACTGCCCGATCGCCCTTAACCTTGACAAATTCGGCAGGTACAGAACAGCTTGTTTGGTTCCCCTTGACCGCATAGGCCTCAATCTGTGTGCTTGCTTTTATTGTTATAGGACTTTTGTAGAGTTTATATTGAGGAAGATCTTTAAATCTGTACCATATTTGATCGGCTCCCGACGACTTTATAGAGATTGTCATAGAGTCCCTGAATACCTTTGAAGGGTATTCAAACCAAATATTTTCAACTATTGGTTCTGTTTCATTTATAGCCGAAATAGGCCTCTCTGCCGGGGCAGATCCGAAGTTCATATTTGCTCTCGCTCCCATCTTAAACTCCAGAGTGGATCCGCTGAGAATATCCGAGTGGGTAAACCATGCCTTATTATAAGGGATCCCGTTTAGAGTTGCGGATTGAATATAGATATCTCTCTCCGCTTTTTATACCTTTAGAGAGAATTGTAAATTTCTTGCCGTTTTCCAGGGTTATTATAACTTTATCGAACATTGGCGAGCCGAGGATATAGTCGGCTCGTCCGGGGCAGACCTGATAGAATCCCATAGAGCTCATCACAAACCAGGCACTTGTCTGCCCGCAGTCATCATTTCCGCATATGCCGTCGGGCGCCGATGAGTATAGCGTACTGGCAATCTTATTGACCATCTCCTGCGTTTTCCAAGGTTTACCGGCATAGCTGTACAGATACGCTATGTGCTGACTTGGTTCATTCCCATGTGCGTACTGACCAATCAATCCTGTTATGTCAACCTGTGTTCTGCCTGTTGTACTTGCAGATTCCGAGAATAGTTCGTCAAGTTTTGCGCAATATTTTTCGTCTCCACCAAGCAGTTTGATGTGTCCATTAACATCCTGTGGGGCAAAAAAGCTGTATTGCCAAGAGTTGGCTTCAGTAAAATGGTTGTTCACCTCTCTGGGATCAAATGGAGTGAGCCATGCACCGTTTATTTTCGGTCTCATAAATCCGCTTGTCGGATCGAAAAGATTTTTATAGTATTGGGCTCTTGTTATATAGCGGTTGTATAACTCTCTGCGGCCAAGCTCTTTTGCGAGCATTGCAATTGTGAAATCGTCATATGAGTATTCAAGAGTCTTTGATACCGATTCGTGCTCCATTTCGGCGGGCAGATATCCATATTTAAGATAGAACTCCTTACCATACTCACTCTTGTCCGAACTGGCAATCATTGCCTCGAGTGCGGCATTTGCATCGAATCCTCTGATCCCCTTTACAAATGCATCTGTTATGACAGGGACTGAGTGATATGCAATCATACAATCAGTCTCACAACCGGAAAGCTCCCATATTGGGAGCTTGCCCCCCTCCCTGTAAATTGCTAAAAAAGAGTTTATAAAATCGTTAGTTCTCTTTTCATCAATTATTGTCAAAAGAGGATGCAGTGCTCTAAAGGTATCCCATAGAGAAAATACTGTATACTGATCATACCCGTCGGCTTTGTGAACCTTGCGATCCATTCCTCTGTACTCTCCGTTTACATCGGAGTATAACGAAGGGTGAATTGCAGAGTGGTATAGCGCAGTATAGAATGTCCTGATTAGCTCTTCTGAACCTTTGTGTGATGATGTGACCTCAATTCTTGAGAGGAATTCATTCCATGCCTCCGATGTTGATCTTTTTAGAGATTCAAAATCCCAGTTATTTACCTCAGATTTTAGATTCAGCTCGGCATTTTTTCTGCTGACAGAGGATATTCCGATTCTTACAATAGCAGTATTACTGCCCCCATCCTTGAACTTGATATACGCCTTGCAGTTACTTCCAGAGACTGCTTTTGCCCCTTTAACAGGGGCGTCATTCAGCAGCAGAGTTGCTTCAATATTGGAGGATAATTCAATATGAAAATAGACAATCTGATCATCTGCCCACATTTTTGATCGTCTGAACCCCTCAATAATATTACCGTTAACAATCTCAATCGAGGATCCCAATACGATATCTCTGTGTGTAAGATCTATTATAAATCCTCTCTCTCCATTTCCGGAGATGTATTTGTACCTGTGCATTGCAGCCCTCTTTCCTGTAGTAAGCTCTGCATCCACCCCCCATCTGTCGAGATAAACTCTGTAGTATCCCGGAGATGCGCTCTCTCTCTTGTGTGAAAATTTTGAGCGATAGTTCTCTCCCTTGATTCCATTCTTAATGTTAAATCCTCTAACCGGCATCAAGAGGATGTCTCCATAGTCGGAGGCTCCTGTTCCGCTGAGGTGTGTATGACTGAATCCGTAAACAAGTGTGTCGGAGTAGTGATAGCCGGAACATCCGTCCCATCCTGTTAACCTTGTATCGGGACTGAGCTGGATCATACCGAAGGGATATACCGCACCCGGAAAAGTGTGCCCGTGAAAATCGGTTCCATTGAATGGATTGACATATTGCACAGGATCTTTTCCAAACAGAGATGTGCAACTTACGATTATAAATGTTAAAAGTGAAAATATCTCTCTTTTCATGTTGATGCCTGAGTTTCAAACTGTAAGTTTCGTATATACAAATATAAAATTTTTAGCTCTACAATTTTTCAAAACAAAATTTATATTTTTACCAAAATTAAATATTTGTATGAAAAGATTATCACCATTTTTAGGCAGACTTTTTTTGATTTCAATTATTGTAATATCTGCAATTAGTTGCAACAAAACTCCTCAATTTAAAAATATTGAGGGGTGGAGCCCCGAGATCAATAGTAGATTAAAGGCATTTTTGGACTCAACGGTTAATTTGAACGAGAGAAAAGTTGCCGTATTCGATGGTGATGGAACTGTATTTGGCCAGGTACCTTTCTATTTGGCCGATGAGGCTCTTTACAGATATGCCGATTTGAACTATAAAGGTAAAACCGATAGCCTCTCTGTTTCGAAAATGAGGATACTGGAAGCTATGGTTGCAGATGGAAATAATGTTGGAAAACCGTATGTCGAGGATAGAGTTCACTTTCTTTCAGGCATGGCTCCCGAAGAGGTAGCGGAGTTGGGATACCAATGTTTTCTGGAGTCGTACAAAAATAAGTTTTATCCGGAAATGAAGGCTCTTATTGAGAACCTTAAAGAGTATGGTTTTGAGGTTTGGATTCTTACTGCCTCTCCCGAGTATCTGTACCAGAAATTTATAGCTACCGAACTTAATCTGCCTGTAATAAACATTGTAGGTGTAAAATCGGTTATTGTAGACGGAAAACTTACCAATGAAATCGTAATGCCAATTCCTCAGGATGACGGTAAGGCAAACACGATTCCTACCTATATCAAAGCTAGACCTCTTATTGTTGGTGGAAACAGCAGAGGCGATATGGATATGATTAATCAATCCAAAGGCTTAAAGATAGTTGTAAATCCCGATGATATCACTGTAAGAGGCCAGGATGACGGACCTATGCACGGATTTACAGTTAAATCGTATTGGGAAAAGGAGGGGGCATTAATTGTCACATGCAACGATGTAAGAGACACAACTAAGCGTTTTCACACCGCAGAGTGGAAAATAAGGGAGAATGTTGCACATCCTAAGAAATAAGTGATTTTCAGCTTGTGTACAAGAATGAAAATGAGTTTGTTACTCCATTTTTAATAACATCTCAGGCTCATTCGTTGTAATATAATCTACACCACTATCCAGCATCAACTTTAGATCTTCGGCAGCATTAACCGTCCAAACATTTACATTTAGTCCTAGGTTGTGGGCCTTTTTGACAAGATCGGCATCGGCTTTAAACAGACTTAAGTTGAAGTCGATTCCCCACATTTTGCTCTCTTTAAGCTGTTCCAGAGAAAGATTTTTATCGAGGAATGCTGTTTTGGCAGTTGGATCGAGCTCCAGGATCCTGACCAAGGAGTTGTGGTTAAAAGATATGTAGCTTACCCAACCCTGCATTTTAAGGTTATGAACCATATTGACTACCTTTTCGGTCAGTTCCATCAACCTGTCATTGCTTACAAGAGATGATTTGATCTCAAGAACCAGTGCGGTCCTGTTCTGGCTTTTTGCAGTGAGTAGATACTCTTCAAGTGTAGCAACAAAATCCCCCTTTTTAAGTGGAATTTTTGACAAAACCTGTGAAGGGGTACTCTCAACCTCCACTCCACCTATATGTGGGTCGTGATTAATTACAGGTATACCATCGGAAGACATCCAAACATCGAATTCAGATGCTGCGCAGCCAATCTCGATTGCCGATTTTAACGAACTTAATGAATTTTCAGAAGCACCTGTGTTTTTCCACGCTCCTCTATGAGCTACTGTCTTATTCTTAAGAAACTGGTCCTTGACAAGTTCAAACTCTTTTATAACCTCTCCCGATTTTATCTTTATACCATAACTTATGGAACCCTCTCCGGCAGATACCGATTTATTGTGCTTTAGTGCAAGGTTCCCGTTTTTGTCTATTATAAAAAGTTTTGAGGTATCCTCCACTATTGAGTAGTTTTTATCTCCCTTTTGCTCTCCTTTAGAGTAGATTTTCCCAATGATTGCCCCCTTTTTTTCGAGAGGTACTCTGTAGTTGTCCAAAAGGGGATAGAGGGGTGATACTGCCTGTGCAGATGCACATATAATAATAGAAGAGATTGTTAAGGATAAAAATTTAATTTTCATATTCTGGTGCTTTAGTTATGCAAATTAAGTATAAATATTTTAAAATATTTCTCTATCGATGTTTAAAATTAATCTATTTTATATGAACATATGTTCATAATTCCTATATTTGTACAATAATTGGTTTTATTATGTCCAG
>JAFIHK010000103.1 GCA_017848635.1 Bacteroidales bacterium
CCAATGCTTCACGGATCCGCGTGGAGCAGGTCTCCTCGTCTCCGAAGCGCACCAGCGGCAGCCCCTCGACCTCGAAACGTCCGGCACTTCAAAATAATACTAATTTATACCTCAAAATATATTTATATAAATATTCTGTAAATAAGATAGTTATATAATATATTAAATTAATGTTCAAAAATACACAAAAAATCAACCAATTTAATCAAAATATTTCCTGATGAGGAGGATATCTTTACATTGAAAGACTAATTATTAACTAAAAACTTGAACAATGACAAAATTCAGACTAAGTCTATGTTTACTTTTATTTTTGAGCGTGGGTCTGTTTGCTCAGAATGTAAAGGTAACCGGTAGCGTAAGGGACGAAAAGGGAGAACCAATTGTCGGTGCGAACATTTTCGTGCAGGGGACAACCATCGGGGTTACTTCCGATGCTACCGGCAATTTCTCAATTGTTGCTTCCAAGGGGCAGACTCTTGTTTGCCAGTCACTTGGATTTGAAACTCAAAAAGTCATAATCTCAAAATCAGTTAAACTGGATTTTATTTTAAGGGAGGATGCTACTCTCCTGAATCAGGTTGTGGTTTTGGGATATGGCAGTATTAAAAAATCAGACCTTACCGGTTCGGTAGCATCTGTAAAACAGGATGTGGTGAACCTTCAACCCTCACCATCTTTTGAGAAGACTCTACAGGGACGTGTTGCCGGGGTACAGGTTGTAAACGATTACTCTCCGGGAGGTGGAGCAACAATAAGAATCAGAGGCGGTAGCTCCATATATTCCGATAACTCTCCTCTTTTGGTTGTTGATGGATTCCCTCTGGGAAGTGCAGGTGGACTTAAGCAGATCTCTCCCGATGAAATCGAGAGAGTCGATATTTTAAAGGATGCCTCTGCCTCTGCAATTTATGGATCAAGAGGTGCAAACGGTGTAATCATTGTGACTACCAAGAGAGCAGCAGAAGGTACTACAAAAGTTACCGTAAGCAATCAGACAACTTTCAACCAGCTTACAGCCAAACTTGACAGATGGTACGATATGTTGCTGATGGCTCAGCTCAGCAATGAGGCATCTATAAATGCGGGACTCAATCCGAGATATATCGGAAAAACCGATGCTTCGGGTATTTACTATCCATCGCTTGGTGATATAGCTACAGGTAAGTGGGCTTATAATACATCCTGGGAGGATCTTGTTTACAGAGATATGCCTGTTACAAATGACTTTAGCGTAAATATAAGCAGTTCAAGTGCAAAGACTCAGTTTAATCTCGGTCTTTCATATCTATATGAGCAGGGTAAGTCAATTAAGGATGACTATAAAAAAGGTAATCTTAATTTCTCTATTCAGCATAAAGCTACAGACCATATAACAGTTAAGTTCAGTGAAATCATATCTCGCGATTACAGGTACAATAATTCGTTATGGCTCAGAAACCCTATATTCCCGGCGTATAATGAGGATGGTACATACTACCTTTTGAATAGTGTAGACTACTCGCACCCTCTTGCTATCTCCGACAACAGTTATAACTACTGGCACGGATTCGACAGCATCACTATGCTTGGGCTCGAGGCAGAGATTACAGATTGGCTCAAATTCACCGGCCAGGCAAGTTATAAATACGGGAATTCTGTTAATGACTACTTCCAGCCGGCTAAATATACTTCAGAGGGAAATCTGCGCAACGGCTACGGAAAGATTACCAACTGGACAGGCCAGAATGCAGCCGTTGACGCATATCTAACATTTAATAAAAATTTCGGAAGCGATCACAATGTAAATGCTATGGCCGGTTACTCATACGAGTACTCAACCGGAAGAGGATCGGTGCTCACCGCCGAAGACTTTATCAATTCGGCTCTGGGAAATGAGAATCTCTCTTCGGGTAGTCCCGAAAAGATGAGAGTTTCGAATTCACTCTCCGAATCGGAGCTGGTATCTGCAATGTTCCGCGCAAACTATTCATTCAAAGATAAATATCTTGCTACCGTAACTGCTCGTATGGACGGCTCTTCAAAATTTGGGGATGATAATAAATATGCCTTCTTCCCCTCGGGAGCTGTAAGCTGGAAGGCGCACAAAGAGCCTTTTGTAAAGAGCTGGAATACCTTTGATGAATTGAAACTTCGTCTTAGCTACGGTACCTCGGGAAATCAGGGGATATCTGCCTATCAGACGCTGCCTAGATACGGTCAAGCTCTATACTATTACGATAACGAGTGGGTAAATGCTATTGGTCAGGGTTTTGTATCTGCCTGGACAGGACCAAACGGAAGAATCAGGATCTTCGAAGGTCTGGGGGCACCTTCTCTAAAATGGGAGACAACTACCCAGACTAACCTTGGTATTGATATGTCGATGTTGGAAAACAGAATAAGGATGACTGTCGATGCATATTACAAACGTACCGATAATCTGCTCAGAGATGGATATCTTCCGCCTTCATCGGCTTTTGACAGAAAGAAGATAAACGGAGGTACTGTTCTTAACAGGGGTATAGAGGTTACTATCGGTGGAGATATTACAAAAAACAGCGCTCTTAAGGTCTCTGCTACTGCAATTGTTTCAGTAAACAGAAATAAGCTAACAGACCTTGGCGATGTGAAAAGTGTTGGGTTCAATATCGACCCTAAGGACAATATGCAGTTCCAATACTGGGGATCGGTCCCTTCCGGTTTCCGCGAAACTGGATTAAATATTCTTGCAATAGGCAAACCCGTGAATGTATTCTACGGTTTCAAAACCGACGGCATTGTTCAGACGCTGGCGGAGGGACTTGAGGCCGGATTGACAGGTGATATGGCAAAGCCGGGCGAGATTAAATATGTCGATTATGACAAGAGTGGAGTAGTTGATGATGGGGATAAGACAATTATCGGTGATCCTAACCCCGATTTTCTTGCCAGCTTGTCGGTAAATCTTCAGTGGAAAAATTTCGAGGCTGAATTATTCTTTAACGGATCTTTCGGAAACGATGTTGTTAATACGCAGATGTTCGGAACACCAAAGACAATGCCTTTGAGGTGGACACAGGATAATCCGGGCAATAAATACCCAAGCCTTCGCGAATCAAGATATGAGTACAGGTTCTCCGACTTCTGGGTCGAAGATGGATCGTATCTTAAACTTCAGAATGTGAATCTTTCATATAATTTCAACTTCAAAAACCGCAAGTATGTCATCAAGAGTGCTAAGGTTACGTTGAATGCTACCAACCTCTTTACATTAACAAAATTCTCAGGCTATGACCCTCAAAAGACAGGTCTGGACGGAATTTACTGGGGAGGTCTTCCTGGTTACAGATTACTCACATTGGGCTTTAACTTTAAATTCTAATTGATAATAAGATGAAAAGAAACATTATATCAATATTTATTCTCTTCACGCTTTTAATAAGCTCTTGTGATCTTAAAGAGAATCCTTACGGAATATATTCTAAAGAGAATATGTTCTCAAACGAATCGGGAGCTCAATCGGTACTCTTGTCGGCGTACAGATCCATGTGCGATATAGACTATAGTGTAATGCTTATCTATTTTGGTGATATGACTACCGATATAGCATATAATAACAGAATGGACGATGTTCCCTATCCCGAAATAACCGAATGGAAAACAAGTGTTCTTAAGGATAACATCTGGATTATGAACTTCTATAAGACACTTTATCGTACAATAAACTCTGCTTGTGATATTATAGAGAATGTGCCTACAGCCTCTTTCTCACAAAGCGAGAAGGACAGAATTCTTGGAGAGGCTTACTTCCTCAGAGGATATGCATATTATCAGTTAGCCTGGATGTATGGCCGTGTTCCTATGAAGCTCTCAACCACAGAGTCATTCCCGAAACTTGCAAAAGATTTGGACGAGGTTTATACTCAGATTCTGGCAGATTTTACTGAAGCTGAAGAGCTTCTGACAATCAATCGTATGCCTGGATGTGCAGACAAGGTTGCAGCCTGGTCGATGTTGGCGAAGACATACCTCTTCCTGGCATCTGCAAAAGAGCATAATGCATTGCAATATAAAGATATGACTACTGTTAATGTGGCACAATACTATACCGAAGCTGCAAAATGGGCAAAAAAGGTTGTGGATAACCCTGAACAGACAGTCTACTCTCTTGATCCGGACATCTATAATGTATACAACTGTGATAAACAAAACGGTCCTGAGCATATATTCCTGCTTTCACACTACAGAGAGGGAAGTTCGACAGAGGGAGATTATTCTAAACTTCCAAGATATTTCCTTCCTGGAAACGGAGGTGCTGCCTACTATGTGAAGAGTCCGGTGGACGGTTCTTACGGACTTACCTGTGACGGCTGGTCGGTATGTGTTGCAACGGATAAATTGAGGGCAGATATGGAGAGCGCCAGTGCTGTGGATAAACGACTCACCTTCTTCCATAATGCATACTACAAGAAATCGGGAACAACCTATACTGCTGAATCAATGGTGCCTCAAAATCTTACTCACTATATATTTACATCAAAGTACCTGGATGTAAATGCAAACGGGACTGAGAGAACAAGTGTGCCATCATATCTAATAAGATATTCGGAGATAATGTTGGTTTACGCCGAAGCTCTTGGCAAGGATCAGGGTCTTCAGTGGCTGAACAGAGTTACTGCAAGAGTAAACGGTAAACAGTATCAGGCATCGGAATTTGCTTCTGATGCAGACTTCAGGCTTGCTATTCTTCAGGAGAGGGCATTTGAACTCTGTTTTGAGCATAAAAGACTCGAAGATTTAAGAAGATTCAATCTTGTAAGGGCTAAAGTACAGGGAAAGAAATGCTTCGGACGTGCAGATACCGATATTTCGGGTGTAAGTGATGCTTCTCTGGCTTTCTTCCCAATTCCTCAGAGAGAGATCGACCTCAATCCAAATCTAAAATAACCTTAATACCGGAGAGATATGAAAAAGATAATAAAATTTATGATATTCTCTGTACTGGGATCTATCGCCCTAATCTCCTGTCAAAAGGATATTATGAAAGATATCAATGATGGAGGCTGGAACAAAGAGAGAAATATTACAGAGATCAAATTTGAGAACCAGATTGGTCTTGCCACAATAACAAGAAGTGGTGAGAATGCTACCATATCGTTTAAGTATAACCTTGATGCAACCGGATCCAAGAAGATTAAACTTCTGTCGCTGGTTCCCTCATGGGGCGCAACTGCCAATATGAAATCGGGTGATGTTGTCGATTTTGACAATGCATCAAATCAGGCAAAGATTGTTGTTACCGGGGCAAACGGACAGCAGTTGGAGTGGAAGGTAAACATGATACCTTTTGCCGAACCTATAAAAGGTGACTGGAAAATTACCGAGATGATGGTTTACGGAGGTTGTGATGGTGGAGCTTATGGTGGTGACCACTGGGTGAATATCGGAACACTTGTAAGTGAGTTTCTTGACAACAAACCTAGTTGTGAAATGGATAATATTATCACTTTCGAACAGACTGGTTTTACAGAGTCGGGAAATTCCGTTGGAAACATTATAAATAATCCCGGACCGGACGGAAAATATGCCGACTTCAAGTGGAAAAACGGAACTGATGATGCATCCCGTATTTACAGGCTTATTCCTAAGAGCGGAGGTAAATGGGAGCACAATGTTGTAACCGATGAGTACCTTATAAAAGATGCCAGCGGAGCGCTGATAATATCGGCTACATTCAGGAGAGATGTTCCGTTCGAATATAAGCCGAATAGTAAGAAAGGATATACATTCACCAATAATACTCTGATATTTAACGTTAAATCTCTGGGTCTTTTTGTAGGCAGCTGGAACTGGATCTACAATGCCTACGATGGTGTGATTGCAAATCCTTGGCGCTATTGCATCGGTGTTAAAAGGTAGTTTTGGTTAGGTTATTGTTAGTGTGTACTCCCCATCCTCCGGGGCGGGGAGTTTTTTAAATGAATTTGCAGAGAAGATCTGCCCGGATATAAACTGAAATAATAAATAATATGACTCACGGAGTTTTGGGATTACTCGATGTGGTTGTAATTGCAGCCTATTTTATCTTTATTGTTCTGCTTGGATACCGTTACAGAAAGAGCAGCTCTGCCGAGAGCTATTTTCTCGCCAGCCGTTCTGTGAGCTGGCCTGTAGTGGGATTCTCAATGTTTGCAGCAAGTATTTCGTCCTCCACGCTTATAGGTCAAAGCGGGGATGCGTACTCAACAGGCATCGGTGTCTTCAACTACAGCTTTATGGCTATAATTGTTATGCTGGTCTTTGTATGGTTCATTCTCCCGTTCTATATCAAATCGGGTGTCTATACAATTCCTGAATTTTTCGGCAAGAGATTTGATGCAAAGAGCAGATACTATTTTTCGGCTATTACAATAATTATCAATGTATTCCTGGATGCTGCCGGGGCTCTCTATGCTGCAGCACTGGTTATGAAGCTTCTGTTCCCTGAAGTGTCTATGGAGATCTTTGTAGTGATTTTTGCGCTTATAGTTGCTGCATATACAATACCGGGCGGTCTCTCATCGGCAATCCGTGTGGATCTTATTCAGGGCATTGTGCTTACAGTAGGGGCTATCTGCCTTACGATAATTATATCTGCCAAAGGGGGAGCCTCCTACATATTTGATATGATGAGGAATAATGATATCACAATGAAGTTGGTAAGGCCAATGAGTGACCCTTCGGTACCCTGGCTTGGGATGATTCTGGGTATACCTATTCTGGGCTTCTTCTTCTGGACTAATAACCAGCAACTTGTTCAGAGGGTGCTCTCATCCAAGAGTCTGGACGACGGAAGAAAGGGTGTTCTGATGGTAGGATTTCTTACGCTTCTTACCCTCTTCATAATTATTATACCAGGAGTTATGGCCAGGGAGTTTTTCCCGGATCTTTCAAAGTCCGATATGGTCTATCCTTCGTTGATAATAAATATGTTGCCTGCGGGAGCAATGGGTTTCTTACTCGCAGCACTAATTGCAGCTCTAACTTCATCTTTGAGTGGGTTGTTAAACTCCGTAGCGACGCTCTTTACCATGGATTTTTACAAAACCTTTGATAAAAATGCATCGGCAGAGAAGCAGGTAAAGGTGGGTCGGATAGTTTCGATTGTTGTACTTATTATCGCAGTACTGTGGGCTCCGCAGATCGGTACAAGATTCAGCTCACTGGTGAAGTATTACCAGGAGATGCTTTCAATGCTCGCACCGCCGATCGTTTCTGCGTTTATGCTTGGCCTGTTCTGGAAAAGGATAAATGCCAATGCAGCATTTTTCGGAATGATCATCGGTGCTATACCGGGTTTAGTGAATATGGTGGTTAAAATCAATACCGGAACCTCAATATTCGGACATATGCACTTTCTCAATACAGTTCCGATCTATATGGCCTTTAGTGTTGCTGTTATGGTGATCTACTCACTTATGTCAAAAGCGCCTGATTATGCTAGAATTGAAGGGCTAGTATGGAACCGGCAGGTCTTTAAAGAGGACACACTTACTTTAAAAGGAATTCCATTTTATAAAAATTACAGATTTGTATCTTATTTACTCTTAGCAACATTCACTGCTATGTTGATAATATTTTGGTAATAGAACTAATTAATAAACAGAATGAAACTTAAAAAATTTAGCGGGAACCCTGTCCTTAAGCCACACGAAGAGAACAGATGGGAGAATTTGGTGGTATGTAACCCTGGAGCATGGTATGAAAACGGGAAATTTTATTTACTATACAGAGCGGCGGGAGATGATGATAGTCATGTAATAAGATTTGGACTGGCAACCAGTGATGATGGTTTTAACTTTAAAAGAGAGCATAACGAACCTTGCTTTGAACCGACGCCGGATGGTCCAGATTCCGGTTGTGTTGAGGATGCCAGAATTGTCAAATTCGATGAATACTTCTATGTAACTTACGCATTTCGCCCTTTTCCTCCGGGTCAGTACTGGAAATTCGCACACGATGAGGTACTGACACAGGATTTCGGAAGTAATGCACCTGAGTTCCTTAAGAAAAACATTGCAAATACCGGATTGGCTATTACAAGAGATTTTAAAGAGTGGCACAGGCTGGGACGTCTTACACAATCCGGACTGGACGACAGAGATGTGATTATCTTCCCGGAAAAGGTAGGTGAAAAATATGTTATGATCCACCGTCCCAAGGAGTGGGTAGGTGAGAAATATGGCCCCAAGTATCCGGCAATCTGGATAAGATATTCCGATGATCTCCTTGATTGGAACGAGCCCAGCAAGATTCTCATAGAGGGAATAGATGGAGGTTGGGAGGAGAAGGTTGGAGGGAGCACTCCTCCGATAAAGACGGATAAAGGGTGGTTTCTTCTCTACCACGGAGTTGAGAACGGAGGAAAGGGTTATTACAGAGTAGGGGCTGTAATGCTGGATTTGAAAGATCCTTCGAAGGTAATAGCAAGAACCAGGAATTTTATAATGGAGCCTGAGTTCGACTATGAGTTGGAGGGTTTCTATAAAGGTTGTGTATTTCCGACAGGCAACGTAGTTAAAGACGGAACACTGTATGTCTACTATGGTGGTGCAGATAAATATGTAGGAGTAGCAACTGCCGATTTTAATGAATTGGTTGATAAATTATTAAAAGGAGAGCTTTAGTGAAAAGGGTTATATATCTCCTCTTGATCCTAGTGCTTGTCTCCTGCTCTAAAGAGGGAGGCGGAAACGGCAGTGAGGGCAAGTTTGTCAGTAACTCTTCGGTTGAGGTGGCCTCCTCTCTCAAGAGCAATATGGTTATACAACAGAACAGCGTATTCAAAATTCAGGGGAAAGGTACTCCCGGAGAACCAATAAGAGTTACATGCTCCTGGGAGAGCGAGCCGCATATTGTGAATGTATCTTCCGATGGCTCCTGGAGTATACCGATAAATACACCTCAGGGTTCGATGGAGGTTCACGAAATATCTGTGGAGGGCAGATACATTGTGAATATTACCAATCTTTTGATAGGAGAGGTTTGGATATGTGCTGGACAGTCAAATATGCAGATGACGCTCAGCAGTACAACCGGAGGAGCCGAAGAGGCGGCATCGGCAAATTATCCTAAAATCAGGTTACTTAATGTTACGCGAAAGACATCTGCCACACCAGTGGAGACTATTGATGCGGACTGGATTCCATGTATGCCATCCACAGCCGGCAGTTTTAGTGCTGCCGGATACTATTTCGGCAAAAAAATCTTTAGCGAACTCAATGTACCAGTTGGGTTAATAGCATCAAACTGGGGTAATACTGCAATAGAGGTATGGATGGATGCATCATGGGTGAATTCCGACGCTGAACTTTCGGCAGATATTCAGACACGAAGCAGCGCACATACCGACGGATCTCCACATCTGCCCGGAAGTGCCTACAATGCAATGATATACCCCTTAAAGAATATCCCTGTTGCAGGAGTGATCTGGTATCAGGGAGAGAATAATCAGGGTTCACCATATATCTATCCTAAATTCTTATCGCGAATGGTTGAGGGTTGGAGAGAAATATGGGGTAAATCCATACCTTTTTACATCTCACAGATTGCACCTTACCAGAGAGCCTGGAACTACCGAACAAATTATTCGAATCCGGCAATGAGATTCTCTCAGGCAGAGGCCGCAAAAGTAATTCCTAATTCCGCAGTGGAGGTTAATGACGATATTGGGGATATAACCGATATCC
>JAFIHK010000104.1 GCA_017848635.1 Bacteroidales bacterium
GGAAACATATTTTCGAAGTTCTGTATAGGGAAATAGTCGCCTAATCAATGTCAATCTTTAAAGAGATATACGCAAATTGGAATCCATGGCACGGCTGCACAAAAATCAGCGCAGGGTGCAGATATTGCTATGTCTACCGTCAGGATGAGATGTACGGCTCCGAAAAAAGCAGTAGCGTAGTTACCAAAAATGCAGACTTTAATCTCCCCTTGAGACGTAAAAGAGACAAAAGCTACAAAATAGCATCAGGTATGGTTGTTTTTACATGCTTTACCTCAGATTTTTTAGTGGAAGGGGCAGATAAGTGGAGAGCAGATGTTTGGGCTATGATTCGAGAGAGATCAGATTGTATGTTTTATTTTTTTACAAAGAGAATAGATCGTTTCACAGAGTGTGCTCCCGATGATTGGGGAGATGGGTACAACAATGTAATGGTTGGCTGCACAGTTGAAAATCAGGAGATGGCAGATTACCGGCTACCAATTTTTATGAGCTTGCCAATCAAACATAAATCGGTGATTGTTGCGCCAATTCTTGAGAGAATTGACCTTGGAGCATATCTTGATCATACTATTGAGGAGGTCTCGGTAAGCGGTGAATCCGGAGCGGAAGCAAGAGTTTGTGACTACAGCTGGATTCTTGATTTAAGGAGGCAATGTGTTGATAAAGAGATACCTTTTCGTTTTTATCAGACCGGTGCAAAACTGCTCAAAGATGGCAAGCTATACAACATACGCAGGAAGTTTCAGATTTCACAAGCTTCAAAATCAAAATTAGACTACCGCATCGGTTCTGATTATAAACCCATACCTAAAAAACCTGATTTGTTTAGTAATTGAAATACCAAGGTATTCCAAATGTGGTAACATAGTTCGAAAAGTGACCATCTCCATAAGAGAGATACCCCGATTTAATTGGCATTGTGGCATTTTTGTCCAAATCGATTGCTTTGACAAATGAGGCTCTGTATATGGAGCCATATCTTGACTTGTATATGTATAGTTCATCCTTCTCCCCGTTTTTTTTAAAGCAATTAACAGTGGAGTAATATAAAAACTCACGACCCTGTTTAGCTGTATTGTTTGAACTATTAACTGAGGAGGAATTTTTGGATTGGGAAACTGAACTCACTGATGAACTATATGAATTGTCGCTTATAAATGGCATAACAATATCACTTACCTGAGCCGCCACATTCATTGCATTTGTAAATATATCCAAAGTTCTCAGCCATTTCTCTCTCCTCTCCTCTTTATGGTTCTGGAGCATTTCCATTAAATCGTTACTACTTGCATACCCAAGTTCATTAGAGAGTTTCATATATTTTTCAGCCAGTTTCTTATTATATTTAACCCCTATCCCGCTCTCGTAACACTTTGCTACAGTGTGTATGCTGGGTGGGTATTTCAACTCAGCCGCTTTCAAATAGTATTGAAAAGCATCCTCCGGCCTGCCTTGCATCTCCAGTAATACCCCATAGTTGTTCATAGAGGCCTCATAGCCCTCATCGGCAGATCTTTTAAGCCAGTAATCAGCCAGTCTCCTTTGTTCATCTGCACTCTCGATATAGATTGATCCCTGAAGATAGTTTGTGCCCAGTTCATACATTGCAGGAAGATAGCCAAGCTCTGCCGATTTTATCAACTGTTCCCGTGCCCCCCAGTAATCTCTCTCAACGAACTCCTTAATTACTCCTTTATTGAAATATTCAAAGGCCTCTTTGTTAAGAGTTCCCATATCCTGCTGTTTGATCGCATACCTTAGGCTCGTAAATGATGACCACGTGATTTTGTTACCTGCCTTCAATGCCTCCTCATATGCCCATAGAGCAAAGAGAAGGTCCTGTTCCCTGCCGAGTCCGAGCTCATACATTTGGGCAATTCCATTCATAAAATACCGATCATATTTGCCGGCAGCCTCAAAATATTCACAAGCTTTATTGAAATTTCGCTCTCTGCCATCTCCGTATATATAGTAAATGCCCTCACGATAAAGCTGTAAGCCACTGTTATAAGGAGATGAATAGTAATTACGCAGATATTCCATTGTCTTTATTGAATCATCCCGAGAGAGAGTAGTGCCGTCAGGAGCAATACCTGTGGATTGATATGCTCCACCTTCGAAAGGCAGATATGTTATTGTATTGGAATTTACATCATATCCCATTCCGGGAAAAGATGGCGATATGATCGGATTGCCGCTCAAATCATATGCACCTATCAGCTTGAATTCGTTACACACAAAGAGTGCGTTATCTATTCCCGCCGAGATAATTGAAGGGTTGGGGCCGAATAGATGTCTGCCGGATAGATCAAATACTATCGGTAGATTTCCCGATGTTGTTTTTTGAAATAAAATATATATTCCGAAACCCTTTTTTTGATCGTAAAATTTATTTGCTGAGATATACTCTCCAGGTTGTATAATCTCCTTTCCAACATTATTACAAACACCCATCTTATCCCCTTTAAATACCGTATAAAATGAGTTTTCATCGGAGCCATATTTTGTGGCCCGATCGTACTGTTTTTCAAAACTTACCCCTTGGGCATAGATTGCTTGTACAAAGCACGACAAAAAGAATAAAACAACTGTTAATCGTTTCATCACATATGATTTAATTACACAAAAAATATAAATAGTCTATCGGCTCTTGCTCTGGTCTTTTGCAAAGTAGATGGAGAATCCATCCTTTCCTTCGTTATTAAGCCAGTGCAGATACCCCAGACCTATTGACTTATCAAGTAGTGGAGCAGGAATGAATGGTGCAGATATTTTAATTATCTGCCCTGAATTCAGCTTATTAAGAGCAGAGAGCACCTCGTGTACCGGCTGCTCTCCCCTATTGAGCATCTCCCTTATGTCTATTGTATCTATTACTTCAGACTCCCTGTACCATTCCGGTCTTATTTTGTTATAGCTATGCCCCGGCTCCTCCGTTAACTCTATTATATTCTGTCCAGCCTTCTCTCTCAACAGATTTACCAGATTTTCAACATTAACTCCCCCTACGATTGCTGCCTGGCTGATGCTTGTAACTCTTGCAATTGTTCTTCGCAGTACCGGATTTTTGAGCTTCTTAAATTCCGGAGCAGCCCCAATAAGGACATCTTCGAGCTCCGGATAGGCTTCGAGCAGATCATATATTTTTGTACGAGGTGTAATAATCAGTTTTTCCATAATTTTATTTTTTATCGGTATATGAAAGGATTCTCCTCTCCCCCTCAAGCCTGCGATGTTCCGACAAATCCTGAGAGACTTCAAGAGTGCCGAGATACTCACCCTTCTCATTTCTGAGGGCATAGTACTCAATATATATAAACTTGCCGTGCATCTGAATCCAGAATGGAGCGTGATCAGCTTCTCCTTTTTTGAAATCCTCCAGGATCTTCTCAATTATGTGAACACTACCGGGAGGGTGACACAAGCGAACATCCCTGTTGATAATTGTTCTGCTTCTTGCAAAAATTCGATCTTTACCTTGAGTAAAATATTTCACTTTATCGTTTCTGTCAACGAATGTCATATCGAATGGTGCAGTATTGAGTATAGCCATTATCTCCTCCGATGTAAAACTTCCTGAAGGGAGATGAATGGTGTTGTCAGAAGAGATATTGGTTTGATTACTCTCCTGCTCAAGAGAGATACCTTCCGGAATCCAGTCGACCTGAGGGTCGTAAAGAGAAAATCCAAAATCAAGTGTCTGCCTGTGGATTTGCCACCAATCTTCGGTTGTAAGCAGGTCAAGAGTCATCGGGAATAGAATCTCCTCCTCTTTTTTAGTCATATCTTCAAGCGCCTTAAGTACCGGCTTGAATATCAGATCAATTGCATCTAGGATATCCATCTTTGATACTGACGGATCTCTCATCAGCTCAATACAACCCTTCAGCTGATCTCTTATCTCGTCATGTTTTCCCCACATAACCTTAGGAGGGCCTGTGACACCCTTCTGCTCCAGAAATGGAAAAATCAGATACTCTTTTCTTTTGTAGTGTTTATCGATATCCATCAGCTCGTTGAAACAGAACTGAATCTGCAAAAGATTGACTTTGAACTCATCATCCTTTACTTCTGCTATTGAATCGAGAAGACGAAGTGCTTTTGCGCACACTTTTATTAACTCCCTGTTCTCATTAATCATAACATCTACAGGATGCCCTTCCGGGACCTTGGATGCTCCGGATAGATCTATATGTCCGTCAAGTACCTCTCCGTGTATGTCGCACAATCTTAATACCTCACTCTCCGGAAGACCCTCCTCGATCAACTCCTGCTCTACCTCTACCACTTCACCATACGGTATCTCCTTTAAACTTTCCGACAGCTCTCTTTTGACCTCATCGGGATTGCTTCCATCGTGTAACTTTAAAATAAGCTCCTTGAGTTTATCTTTTCTAAATCTTGAGTTATTGATTAATTCGCTCATAATCTAATGGTTTAGTATATAAAATTACTCATTTTTTTTCAAATTGAAATATTTTTATACCTTTCAGAAAAAAAAGATGAAAGGAGAGGGCCCAGTAAAGAGTGGATTCGATAATTCCGAAATGCTTAGAAGAGCTGCAGCCGATCGTCAGGAGTATTTCAAAGAGAGTGAGTTGCGAGAAAAAGAGGAGCGATTTGCAAAAGAGGAGCTGGCATTGTGGGAGGAGAGCAAACGCAGAGAGATTCTTGATATAGAGGATCAAATAAATGCTCTTGAGGCTTCGGACCGTTTCTCCTATAACAGAATATCTTCCCTATATAATCAATCTGCAGAGGATCACCGGAATGAAATCGAATCATTGAAAGAGCGAATAGAGAATAATAAATTCAAGATCAGCAAACTTCAAATTGCCATTGATGAGATAAAAATGAAAAAGAGGCCCCGGTAGAGGCCTCTTTTGTTTAATCTTTAATCGCGTAAATAACTAATAGTATAGGTTATTTCGTTGCTTCTTCGAATCTTTGAGATACTACATCCCAGTTGATGATACTCCAGAATGCTTCTATATAGTCAGGGCGCTTGTTCTGATATTTAAGATAGTAAGCGTGCTCCCAAACATCCATAGCTAAAATAGGAGTTCCCTGCTTTTCTGCTATATCCATCAAAGGGTTGTCCTGATTTGGAGTAGATGAGACAAAAAGATTGCCGCTCTTATCTGCGCTAAGCCAAGCCCATCCGCTTCCGAAACGGGTTTTACCAGCATCGGTGAATAGCTTTTTAAGCTCATCCATAGATCCGAAAGCCTTAAGAATTGCTGCTTCAAGTTTGGCAGATGGTTTTCCGCCGTTAACCTTTAGATTTTCCCAGTAGAGCACGTGATTGTAAAATCCTCCACCATTGTTTCTTACTGCAAGTGGAAGTTTGCTGATACTTCCGAAAATCTCTTCGATAGACATCTTTTCGGCTTCGCTGCCTTTAACAGCATTTACAAAGTTGTCGAAATATGTCTTTTGGTGTCTGCTGTAGTGAATCTCAACAGTAAGCTTGTCAATGAATGGTTCAAGACCATCATAAGCATAAGGGAGTTGTGGAAACTCGAATTTATTAAACTCTTTCATTTTTGTATCTTTATTTATTAAATTATTTGCGTTAACACTTAATGAAAAGGCAAACAACATTGCAGATAATATTACTCTTTTCATAAATTTTATTCTTTATAAAGGAGAACAAACCTTATGAAAAAAAGTTCAGAATTTGATAAAATCTATAACATCTTTTGAGTTTACAGACTCTTCTCCCCTCTCTGTCGCAGCATCTTCTCCTGCTCTACCATGCAGATAAACACCGAGTATTGCAGCATCAATCGGCCTCATCCCCTTTGCAAGAAGGCCGGTAATCAATCCTGAAAGCACATCTCCGCTACCGGCTTTTGCAAGGGCCGGCGTGCCTGATGAATTTACATAAAGTGATCCGTCAGGAGAAAAAATCTTGGTGTAGGCACCTTTAGAGACAATAATATTGCCCGATTGAATAGAGTAGTTCCTGATTTTTTGGTACTTATCGTATTCATCGCTCCAGTCGCCCAATACTCTTCTCAATTCAGCGGCGTGAGGAGTCAGAATGGAGAATTTCGGAATAAGAATCTGCATTGATGGATTTGATGCTATTATATTAATTGCGTCGGCATCTATTACCATCGGCTTTTTATACCTTTCAAAAAGTTTTAACAGAGCAGTACAGGTTTCAGGTTTTTTCCCGATGCCGCAACCAACCCCCAAAGAGTCATATTTATCTATGTTTTCAGGAAGTGTCGAAAAGTGATTTGATGGATCGATGCTCACAATTGCCGAGGGATTTGTATTGTGGATCACATTGGCCTCTCCTCTTGATATATGTGTTGTAACCAGGCCGCATCCCGATCGGAGAGCCCCTCCGGTAGCCAAAACTGCAGCTCCAGCCATTCCTTCTCCTCCGCATATTAATAGAGCATGTCCGTACATCCCCTTGTGTGAAAACCTATCCCTCTTATTTACAAGAGATTTTGCGAAATCTGAATCCACATATGTATAATCTATCTTTTGAACAGATCTCTCATATTCCAAAATTCCAGCCTTTATTACAACAATCTCTCCGGCATATTTTCTATTCTCCTCAAGAAGAAGCGATATTTTTGGAAATTCTACGGCAAAAGTATAATCTGCTCTGATAATTTCCGCAGCAGAGCTATCAAAAGCGGGGTTTAATCCCGATGGGAGATCTATCGATACAATAGAGTTCCCCGACGTATTGATCTGATGAAATATAAACTTCAGGCTGTTTTTTAATTCACCCGATATCCCCGTTCCGAATATTGCATCGATTAAAATGGCTCTATCGCTGTTTATGCTCTTAAAATCTGCAGGTTCGTAAACTCTGATATCTGCAGGCAATTTGTCGAAAAACTCCGAATTCTCTCTGTTTCCGGATCCCTTACCAAAGATAGAGACCACTTTTACAGAGTAACCCCATTCCGATAATATTCTGGCAACGGCCAATCCGTCACTTCCGTTATTACCCTTTCCTGCGAATACGATTACAGGGAAGGTGCTGTCCCATATTTCGGAAAACTTATGTGCAATGGCCTCCGAAACCTTTTCGATCATAGTTGATTCGTTCTCTTTCATACAGGCTGTTTTTACAAACATACCAAATTTTTGATAAATTTGATGAAAATAGCCACTCATGTGTTTCTACAGCAAAATAACCCAAGATGCATTAACTGTCGCAAACAGATTCAAAGCCCGATTTGAAGATGAGGGCAGATATTCACCAAGAGAGATTGTAAATGCTTTTGAACATTCAGCAAATTCTGTAATAACCAACGAAACCCCACAACTAATCCGATATTTTAATTGGGGTATCATTCCCGAAGGGAGCTCAGACTTTTCTATCAGAAAATATACTTTAAACGCAAGAATTGAAAATCTCGCAAATACCAGGTCTTTTAAAGATCTTATTACATGTCGGTGTCTGGTTCCGGCAGATGGGTTTTATGAGTGGAAACATATCACGGATGAAAGAGGAAGGGTGTTAAAAGAGCGTTACCTGATTACAGAGGAGAGTGGAGAGCTCTTTGCTTTTGCCGGTTTGTGGTGCCAATGGAGGCGGGGAGCTGAGACGATCTCAACTTACACGATCTGCACTACCGAGGCTAA
>JAFIHK010000105.1 GCA_017848635.1 Bacteroidales bacterium
CACGGAGGTCACCCTCTCCAGGAGATCAAAACTCGTAGTGTTGAAGCACTTTCAAAAGGAGTAGCCAATCTGCAGAAGCATATAGAGAATGTAAAACTATTCAATCTGGCTCCGATTGTAGCCATAAATAAATTCGAATCCGATACTCAGGAAGAGCTAAACTTTGTAAAAGAGTTTTGCCAAAAAATGGGTGTGCCCGTTTCAATAGTAGATGTTTGGGGTTCAGGCGGAAAGGGAGCTGAAGAGCTTGCTCATTTTGTTGTGAATGCAGCTGCCGATTGCTGCCCTCTGTTCCATCCTCTATATAAACTGGAAGATAGCGTACAGAATAAAATTGAGAAGATTGCCAAAAGCATTTACGGGGCAGAGGCAGTAGACTATACACCTAAAGCCAAGGCAAACTTAAAGAAGATTGAAAACCTTGGGCTGGAGAGTCTTGCAATTTGTATGGCCAAGACACAAAAGTCACTTTCCGATAATCCGGATCTGCTCGGACGACCTAAGGATTTTGTAATCACTGTAAGGGAGATTGAGGTTGCTTCAGGAGCCGGATTCCTCGTTCCGATTACCGGTGAAATAATGCGGATGCCGGGGCTTCCCGAAGAGCCATCTTCGGAAAAGATCGATATCGACGATAATGGAAATATCTCGGGACTGTTTTAACAGTCCCTTTTTTTTGCAACATTTTGACCACTTCCCCCGTCTTACCATTGCTTAAACCTGAAATATGAGACGAAGAGGATATTATTTAGCATTCCCCATGATCTTTGCCATAATGTTGTTTTCAACATTTATAACGGCAGCAAACAACAATCAACCTGCAAAAAGAGTATACAATACATCAGGGCAAACAGCGAGAGATCTGGTAATTGACGGCAAACCGGATGAGGATTGCTGGAAAACCGCCCGCTTGGAGAGTAACTTTATTCAATATCAACCTGCCGAAGGTGGAAAAGCCTCCGAAAAGACAGAGTTTGCTATTCTCTTCGATGCTCACAACATGTATATAGCGGCAAAATGCCACGACAGCAATGCCGATAGCATTGTCAAAAGAATAACAAGGAGAGACAATATCGACGGTGATGCTTTTGTCATTCAGATTGACTCATATTTCGATAAAAAGAGCGCCTTCTCATTCTGGGTAACCGCAGCAGGGGTTAAACGTGATGAGTTCATAAGCAACGACGGGAATGAAGATAGCTCCTGGGATGCTGTATGGGATGCCAAAACTTCCACCGATTCAGGCGGATGGTATGCCGAAATAAAGATCCCGCTAACCCAGCTTAGATTTGAAGGGGGAGCGGACCAAACGTGGGGTCTGCAGGTTGCCAGGATCGTTTACAGAAATCAGGAGACCACAGTATGGCAGCAGGCCACCAGAAAGGTTAACGGGTGGGTCTCTCAATATGGAGAGCTAACCGGCATGCAGAATATAAGATCGAAAAAGATAGCCGAAGTAAGACCCTATTTTGTTGCAAGAGCAGATACTTATCCAAAGGAGGTTTCAAATCCATTTAAAAAGAGCGGGAGTGAATTTCTTTTAAATGGAGGTGTCGATGGGAAATTTGGTATTACTAATAATCTTACTCTCGATTTCACAATAAATCCCGATTTCGGACAGGTAGAGGCAGACCCTTCAGAGGTAAATCTCACCTCATTTGAGACATTTTTTCAGGAGAAGAGGCCATTCTTTGTTGAGGGGAAAAATATTTTTAGTTTTCAGCTGGCACTTGGCGACGGATCGCTGGGAAATGAGAATCTCTTTTACTCCAGGAGGGTAGGCAGGGCTCCACACTACTCCCCATCTACCGAAGATGGCGAGTATTGTGATATTCCGGAGTTTACAAGAATTATCGGAGCAGCAAAGATCTCCGGTAAAACAAAGGATGGATGGTCGCTGGGACTTCTTGAATCGGTCACCTCAAATGAGTACGCCAGAGTAAAGGGATCGGGAACAGATAAGCGAATATTGACAGAACCCCTGACAAACTTTACAATAGCCCGAATACAAAAGGATTTCAACAATGGGAACACAATTTTAGGAGGAATGGCAACCTCTGTTAATAGAAATATAAGCAACAGCCATCTTGATTTTCTTCACAAAAACGCATACTCAGGAGGTATTGATTTTGCCCACTATTGGCACAACAAGGATTGGGAGATAAATATAAACACCTACTGGAGCCGTGTCGAGGGTAGCAGGGAGGCGATCACTGCAACTCAAAAATCATCTGCACACTACTTCCAGAGAGGCGATGCCACTCACAAGGAGCTGGATACCAACAGAACCTCACTTACAGGATCGGGTGGAAAGTTTCTCATTGGCAAAATGGGAGGACAATTTAAATTCATGACCGCTGTTACCTGGAAGTCGCCTGAACTAGAGTTGAATGATGCCGGATATATGAGAACTTCGGATAACATTTTTCAACTCGCATGGGCACAATACAGAATTGTAAAACCAATATGGATAATTCGGTCATTCAGTGTCAATTTCAACCAATATACCGAGTGGACATTCGCAGGAGAGAACACTACAAACGGAGGAAATATAAATACTAATACA
Source organism: Bacteroidales bacterium (assembly GCA_017848635.1). Classification (GTDB taxonomy): domain Bacteria; phylum Bacteroidota; class Bacteroidia; order Bacteroidales; family UBA932; genus JAFIHK01. The sequence continues at coordinate 2,567 of JAFIHK010000105.1, forward strand.
ACGTTCAAGAACTACATCTATATGGGTGCCGGATATAACTTCAGCTTTGCAGCTCTTTCGGTAACCGCTTTAAGGGGAGGGCCAGCAATAAAATATCCCGGAAACAACAGCGCATGGTTATATCTGGAGAGCAATGAGCAGAAGAAGTTCGGATGCAGTCTATATTTGAGTACCGGAGCCTCAGCAATTAAGAGTAACAACATAGAAAATTCATACGAAGTGGGATTGCAGTACAAGCCAACCAACTCTCTGAATATGAGCGTTAGCGGAAGCTACTCTCTGAGTATGAGAGAGCTTCAATATGTTAAATCATTCTCTATTAACAGTTCCAAAGAGTACCTATTTGCACGAATTGACCAGAGGACATTCAGCGGGTCGGTAAGAGTCAACTACAATATAACCCCCGATTTGAGTTTACAATATTGGGGACAACCATTCATATCTGCCGGGGGATACAGTCAATTCAAGAGGGCTGCAGATACTAAATCGGACAGCTATAAAGAGAGATTCCATGTATACGGAGCGAATGAACTCTCTTATAACCAGACCGATAATAATTACAGTATAAAAAGCAATTCAGGCAGCACTCTTCACACATTCGACAATCCCGATTTCAATGTTAAGGAGTTTCTCTCGAATATGGTGTTAAGATGGGAATATAAACCCGGCTCCACCCTCTACTTCGTATGGTCTCAGAGCAGAGAGAGGGATGACAGCAACGGGCGCTTCGGATTTAACGATAACCTGAGTGAATTATTCAGTAAAAAACCAAACAATGTATTTTTAGTTAAGCTCTCCTATCGTTTTGGCAGATAATGCCTCGACCAGAGCTCTTTTTCGATGTCGGACACTGTTACACCGTTGTTCTCCATAAGGACGAGCACGTGGTATACAAGGTCCGACAACTCGTATATGAGCCCATCTCTTGTGCCGTTTGTTGCCTCAATAACACTCTCAACAGCCTCTTCCCCAACCTTTTGCGCAATTTTATTCACTCCTTTGTTAAAGAGTTTTGTAGTGTAGGAGCCCTCCGGCATCTCTTCGTGACGCGTTTTTATAATTTGAGAAAGCTCTCTGATAAATCCCTCGCTGTTCTCTCCTCCAAAACAGCTTGTACTGCCTGTATGACAGACAGGTCCTGCAGGATCGACCCTTAAAAGAAGTGTATCATTGTCGCAATCCTTCTCTATCTCTTTTATATATAAATAATTACCGCTAGTCTCACCCTTTGTCCAGAGCCTCTCTTTTGACCTGCTGAAAAATGTCACCCTCCCCTCGGCGATACTCTTTTCATAGGCCTCTCTGTTCATATAGCCCAACATTAGTACTCTCAGTGATTTATTATCCTGTATAATAACAGGGATGAGGCCCTTTTCAATACTCTTCGCCTCAAGTTCTTCAAATTTTATCATAATCTTATATCAATTCCTTGGTTAAATAACTCTCTTTTTAAATCGGCAATTTTAATAGTTCCGTAGTGAAAAACCGAAGCGGCAAGAGCAGCATCTGCCCGCCCCTCGGTCAGGACATCGGCAATATGGGATGCACTTCCGGCCCCACCCGATGCAATTATCGGGACAGTGAGGATTGATGAGAGCTCCCTGAAGAGCTCAACCGGGTACCCCTCCTTGGTACCATCGTGGTTCATCGATGTGAGAAGTATCTCGCCGACTCCTCTCATCTGCACCTCATTCACCCAGTCGAACAGCTCTCTTCCTCCCGACTTTGTACCTCCGTGGGTCATTACCTCCCACTTCTCTCCGTCGAATTTTGCATCAATAGCTACCACAATATACTGAGAACCATATTTTGAGGCAATTTCGGAGATTAACGAAGGGCTCTTTACGGCTGCGCTGTTTACACTTATTTTATCGGCTCCGGCCTTTAGAAGATCGGCGGCGTGCTCTATTGTAGAGATGCCCCCCCCTACCGTAAAGGGGATGTTGATGTTTGAAGCTATCTGTGTGACCAGGTTCAGGAAGGTGGAGCGCCCCTCTCTTGTAGCACTTATATCCAGATAGACAAGCTCGTCGGCCCCTTGTTCCGAGTATCTGATACCCATACTCACAGGGTCTCCGACTCTGGTAATGTCATTAAAATTGATCCCTTTAACTGTAGATCCGTCTCTCACATCGAGACAAGGTATTATCCTCTTTGCAACCATAGAGCAAGCTCCTCCATTCTGATTCTGTTTTCATAAATCGCTTTTCCGACAATTATCGATTCAAAGCCCGCATCGGCAGCCATTTCGATATCCTCAACCGACGAGACCCCTCCGCTGATTGTTATCTCCATTCCCTCCAGCTCTTTCCTGAGCCTTGAATAGAAACCGAGATCGGGCCCAGTAAGCATTCCATCGCGGGATATATCGGTGCAGATGACACTCTTGAGTCCGTACTCTGTAAAACCTCTTACAAACGGCACTATTTCAAGTGATGTATCCTCCCTCCATCCTGCAACCGAAATTTTGCCGTTTCTCACATCCGCACCCAAAATAACCCTATCTCCTCCGAACAGTGATAACCATTCGGAGAACTCCTGAGGTCGGTAAACTGCCACGCTTCCACATATTGCCCAGTCGCATCCACTTGAGTAACAGCTCTCAATTGACTTCCGACTCTTAATACCTCCTCCAAATTGAATTTTTAAATTTGTATAGGACTTAATTTGTTCAACCACTTTAAGGTTAACCGGTTCAGATGCAGCAGCTCCGTCGAGGTCCACAATATGGACTCTCTCGAATCCATTGTCATAGTAGAATTTGGCTACCTCGACAGGGTCGGAGTTGTAGACCCTCTTTTTCGAGTAATCGCCCTGTGTAAGACGGACGCACTCGCCCTCTATTATATCAATTGCAGGTATTATGTTCATAGTTCAAGAAAATTTTTAATTATTAACTCACCTTGTGCTCCGCTCTTTTCGGGGTGGAACTGTGTGCCGTAGAAATTGCGGAGGTTCAGTGCAGAGGCAAAGGAGTCGCCATGTTCAGTGACGGCAATTGCATATCTCTCATTTTCCGCAATTTCCGGAGCGTATGAGTGTACAAAGTACTGATATGTACCACTCTCTATATTTTTAAACAAATTGGTTTTAAGTGAATCAATCCTGTTCCACCCCATATGTGGAATCTTAAGATTCCCTTTTCCCGATTCAATAAATTGGGCAGATGGTCTTAGGCGTAAAACTCTGTTAGGGAAAATACCCAAACATCCAGTATCGCCCTCTTCGCTCCAGGAGCACATAAGTTGAAGTCCTATGCATATTCCAAGTACTGGTGCTGTCAGCTCTCCTACTACCCGATCCAGCCCCTTATCCCTGAGCTTCTGCATTGCAGTTGATGCCTCCCCGACTCCAGGAAGAATTACCTTGGATGCGGCGCGGATGGTATTTATATCATCTGTTATAATGTAATCCGCGCCAAGCCGCGAAATAGCATTCCCGAGCGAACACAAGTTCCCTGTATCATAATCAATCACTGCAATCATAACACCCCCTTGCTCGATGGCAATTTATATTGATTAATATCCCTCTTTACTGAAGCCTTAATCGCTCTTGCAAAAGCCTTGAATACACCCTCAATCTTGTGATGCTCATTTTCCCCTTCGGAACTGATATGAAGAGAGCATCTGGCCGACGAAGCAAAAGACTTGAAGAAGTGACGGAACATCTCTGTAGGCATATCCCCGATTCTCTCCCTTTTAAAATCGCAACTCCAAACAAGGTCACTCCTTCCCCCAAAATCAAGAATGACCTCTGCCCGGCATTCATCCATAGGAAGAACAAAGCCGTACCGGGCAATACCCATTTTAGACGTAAGAGCCCTGTTAAAGGCCTCCCCGAGAACAATCGCAACATCCTCTACCGTGTGATGCTCATCGACACCGAGATCCCCTTTGGCATCAAGCTTTAGTGAAATACCTCCGTGCTGAACAATCTGATTAAGCATATGGTCAAAAAACCCGATCCCTGTATTTACATTACTATCCGAAACCCCATCCAGGTCCAAAATCAGTTTAATGTCAGTCTCAGAGGTTTTTCTGGAGATCTCGACAACCCTCTCTCCATAACGAATTATCCCCAAAAGGCGACGAAACTCCTCGACATTGTCATAAGCTACAGAATCCTCTCCAATTAAATAATCGGGAGAAGACAGGGAGTCGGTTTCGCTTCTGAAAACAACACCCTCTCCCTCAATGAAAGGTATTGCCTCATCCGGAACAGGATAGCGTGATCCCGCCGAAACAGAGAGATCAAACTCTTCGGATGGGAGTTGCCTGAGAAGGGAGAGTACACCTGGAAAATATACCGAGCAAACACTTTTTTTCATTTTAATCCTCCTTTATATGACTTAAGAAATTCTATCACTTTTGAATTCTCGGCAGGAGTACCGACAGTTATCCTTAGAGACCCCTCGCAGAGAGGAACCGAAGATCTGTTTCTCACAACAATCCCCATCGACAACATCTGCTCATAAACATCCAGAGGTGAATCAAACTGTACAAGCAGAAAATTAGCCTCACTCGGCCATACTCTTCTCACACATTCAATTTCGTTCAACTCCTTACTCAACCTCTCCCTCTCTCTGACAATCTCTCCAACCTGCTCATCTACACCCCTTTTAACACATTCAACCGCAATCCTTTGGCTCTCCACATTCACATTATAAGGATATTTAACCTTATTCATATAGCTCACGATTTTTTCCGAAGAGAAGGCAAGGCCAACTCGCAAACCGGCTAACCCGAATGCTTTGGAGAGAGTCTGCAGAATCACAATATTATTGAATTTATCCAGATAATCCAGCATAGATTCTCCGGAAGCGAAATCGATATACGCCTCGTCAACCACCAGAATACCACTGAATGCCTCCGCCAGGTCCAGAATATCACTAATAACAAACCTGTTTCCGGTCGGATTGTTAGGTGAACAGATAAATAACAGTTTCGTACAGGAGTCTGTTGCCGACAATGTTTTTACAACATCCAGCGAAAAGTCGGAATTGAGATAAACCTCTCTGTATGAGACGTCATTTACTCCTGCTGCAACTTTGTACATTCCGTATGTAGGTGCTACGGCAACCACATTATCAGTTCCCGGTCTGCAAAATACTCTGTACAGTATATCGATCGGTTCATCACTACCGTTACCTACAAATATTGAATTTACCGGAACACCCTTACGAATGGATATCTCATTTTTCAGAACCTTTTGGGCAGGATCGGGGTACCTGTTGTACGAATTATTATAGGGATTCTCGTTTGCATCAAGATAGATTTCGAAACTCTCCCCTGCCTCATCCCTTGCAGTAGAGTATGGCGAGAGGCTCTTTACATTCGCTCTGACCAGAGAATCAACTGATATTTTTTTCATCTTTAACTCCTCCCTCTATTTATATATTCTCTTCTTAATCTTACCGAATTTCGGTGACCTCCGAGCCCTTCGGCAAGAGCCATTGTCTCTATGGTCTTCGAAATATTGAGTAACCCCTCTTCTGTTATCTCCTGATAAGTAATTTTATGCAGAAAGCTATCAAGGCTTACACCTCCGGAAGAAACGGCCCAGCCGGAAGTGGGAAGAGTGTGATTAGTTCCTGATGCATAATCTCCGGCGCTCTCAGAGGAGTAATTCCCGACAAAAATGCTTCCAGCAGATTCAACCCTATATGCATCTGCCCAACTATTAACAGTATTGATAATGAGGTGTTCCGGAGCATAATAATTGGCAAAACTTATAGCATCATCCAATCGCTTAGTAATTATTATCCGGCTATTTTCAAGTGCCTTTGATGCAATGGACGATCTGGATAAAAGAGCAAGTTGTTTCTCTGTCTCTGCAGCACACTCTTTGGCCAGCCTGGCTGATGTTGTAAGCAGAAACACTTGTGAATCTGCTCCGTGTTCAGCCTGTGCAAGCAGGTCCGATGCTACAAAAGCAGGATTGGCACTCTCATCGGCGATGACCATAACTTCGGATGGTCCTGCCAACATATCAATTGCAACTCTCTTACTAACCTGAATCTTTGCCTCGCTTACAAATTGGTTTCCGGGCCCGAATATTTTCGATACTCTTTTAACTGACTCGGTTCCAAATGCAAGAGCCGCAATTGCCTGTGCACCTCCTGCCTTAACTATCTCATTGATCCCCAATAGTTTTGCAATATATAAGATTGCAGGAGCAACAGTTCCATCCTTCCGGGGTGGGGTTGCTATGACAATCTCGCTGCACCCTGCAATCCGGGCAGGAACGGCAAGCATAAGTAAGGTCGAAAAGAGAGGAGCACTCCCTCCCGGTATATAGAGCCCAACTCTTTTAATCGGAAGAGATCTCTGCCTGCATAAGACACCTCTCATAGTCTCGACTTCAACCGCTTCCCGTATTTGAGCACTGTGAAACTTTGCTATATTCTCTCTTGCTACATTAATGGCATCAATCAGTTCATCATCTAAATTATCCTCTACACCCAGTAGCTCCTGCTCACTCACTAAAACCGAATCCAGCGAAACACCGTCTATGTTTTGTGTAAATGATAGAAGTGCCTTGTCGCCTCCCTGTTCTACTGACCTTAATATTTCAGCAACGCTACCCTGCAACATTCCCGATTCAAATGAGGGTCTTGCGGCCAATGAGGCCCATAACTCTCTCTCAGGTAAATCAATTATATTAATCATATTTAATCTATTTATTACGGAATCATTTTTTCGAGACTCAAAACAAGTATATCCTCGGCACCAATAAGCTTTAATTGCTCTATTTTACTCCAAAGATCATTTTCGCTCACTACAGCATGAAGCGAACACCATCCGCTCTGAGCAAGAGGCAGTACTGTGGGACTCTTTACTCCGGGCAGAATTGAGGTTGCCTCTTTAAGACGATTTTCGGGAATGTTCATTAGCATATATTTCTTCCCTTTGCTTCTCTCCACCGCTTCAAACCTGGATATAAGCTGCCTTACAATAAGCAGTTTATCCTCTTCCAGCGCTTTCCCGGAAATCAGAACGGCTTCGGAAGAGATTACCCTCTCAACCTCTCTCAATCCGTTAGATATGAGTGTTCCACCCGTACTGACAATATCGAATATCGCATCTGCCATTCCAACTGTCGGAGCAATCTCCACCGATCCTGCAATCTTGTGGATTTCAGGCACTATCCCCTTCTGTTCAAAATATCTTTTTAGAATTACAGGATATGATGTGGCGATTCTTTTTGAATTGAAATACTCCAGTCCCGTATACTCGTCTCCTTTTGGAATAGCTAGAGACAATCTGCACTTGCCAAAACCGAGCTTGTGGATAACCTCTACCTCCAATTCGTTCTCCAGAACCTCATTCAATCCAACAATCCCGATATCTGCAACACCCATGGAGACTGCCTGAGGAATATCATCATCTCTCAAATAGAGAATTTCGAGGGGGAAATCCTCACTCCTTGAGAGAAGTTTTCGTTTACTCTGCTCAACAGAGATCCCTGCCTCCGCAAGCATTTCAACACTCTCTTCGTTTAACCGGCCTTTGGCCTGTATAGCTAATCTTATCATATATAAAATTTAAAAATTTGTCAAAAAAAAAGGCTTGCCATTTACGGCAAGCCTTCCAGGTTTATATTTCTTACAAAATTTAACACAATAGAGTCATCGGCCTGCCAGGTAACTGTAGGTGATGATGATGGAGTGAATTTGTGTTAAAAAATCTGTTCATTTCTATGTTTAATCATTGCAAATGTAATCCTTTTTTTAAAATACCAAATTATTGAGGCATATTTTTTAATCCATCCTCAAGAAATTTGATGTACTCATCTATATTCAGATTATACCCCATAGGCTTTGTCAGGTACTCCTCGGTATTCGGATTTATAATTGCATAAAAAGGCTGTGCATTAACATTATACTTAGTCATTGCAATATAGGAGTTGATCTTACCGATTGACTTTAATACCTTTCCCGAAGGGGTTGTTAACCAATCCTCCTGTGCCGCCTCCTTTTTATCGTCGGCATAGAGGGCAAGCATCACAAATTTTTCACGGAATAGCTTTAATACTCGAGGATCGGACCAGACTCTTGCCTCCATCTCACGACAATTAACACATCCGTGGCCGGTAAAATCGACAAACAGAGGTTTACCTACACTCTTGGCGTATTCAACAGCCTCTTTGTACTCAAAGAATCCCTCAAGATTGTGAGGCAGATGTAAAAATTCGCTGTACTTTGGCTTTAATCCCAGTGAGCCTTGAGGTGTCGCCGAAGCCTCTCCCTCAGCAGGAGCACTATATTTGAAATCCATCGTACTCATTGGAGGAAGGTACCCCGAGAGGGCTTTAAGAGGGGCTCCCCACATTCCCGGAATCATATAGACCACAAAGGAGAATGTGATAATCGAAAGAGTCAGTCTTTTTACAGTAATATGACCGGTTTCATCATCGTGAGCAAATTTCAGTTTGCCAAGCAGATAAAATCCCAGAAGAGTGAACACAACTATCCAAATCGCCAGGTATACCTCTCTGTCGAGGATGCCCCAGTGGTAAGTCTGGTCAGCTACACTGAGGAATTTGAATCCGAGCGCCACTTCAATGAATCCGAGTACAACCTTTACACTATTTAGCCATCCGCCCGATTTAGGCAGATCTTTAAGCAGCGACGGAGCAAATGCAAAGATTGTGAATGGAAGCGCAAATGCAGCAGAGAAAGCAAGCATTGTGACAATTGGTTGCCATACCTCGCCCTGGGTCGATTTTATAAGAACTGTGCCAACTATCGGGCCAGTGCAGGAGAAAGATACCAGAACAAGAGTGAGAGCCATAAAGAAGACGCCTATAAAGCCCCCTTTGTCCGATTTGGCATCGGATTTATTGACCATCCAGCTTGGAAGGGTAATTTCAAAGGCCCCGAAGAATGAGGCGGCGAAAACCATGAAGATAAGGAAGAATATAACGTTAGGTATCCAGTGCGTAGCAAGCCAGTTGAATATATCTGCAGTAACCGACGCTCCGCCAGCGAAATATGTAATCCCAATTATAATCGCTATCGGAATAGTATACAGAGCAACAATCGAGACACCATAAAGAGAGGCCATTAAGCGACCTTTTCCTCTGTTTTCGCCGCCACTGCTCTTGAGAAAGAACGAAACGGTCATAGGAACCATTGGGAAGACACAAGGCGTCAGAAGGGCCACAAATCCCCATATAATTGCCTCCAGTATCACCGACCATAACGATGCACTCTTCTCACCAAGAGGTTCGAACTGAGTATCCGCAGCCGGAGCCACAGCCCCGGAGGTTGAGTCGGAGGAAATGGCGGCAACCGATCCCGCTTGTCCGGTTGAATCTTCTAAAGCTGAGACCGGAACTGCAACCTGAGATGAAGCCTTGGCAACTTCGGCAGCTTCGACGGTTGCCGATTTGGCTTGGCTCTTTGCAGCCGGTAATTCGAACGGAAGATCCTCTTCGGTAGGCGGAAGGCAGTTCTGGTCGTTGCAAGCCTGCCATTCGACTGTGGCAATAAGCTTGACCGCCTCACCCTTTACAGCCTGAATCTTTTGAGCAATTATGAATGTTCCACCGAGAAGCTCGAGGTTCATCCCGAATATTTCATCGTAATATTTTTTGGGAGTTGTAAGCAGATAAGGTTTCCCTACAAGCTTAGCTCTGTTTCCTGTATTTATTGTCAGGGATGTAGCTATGGGTCCGTCAACATAGGGACCAAGTCCGTAAATATGCCATTCGCTATTCTCAATCTGACCTGTCACCTGAAGTTCGTATTGATCCGATCCCTTATCTACAAGTTTTGTTTTCCACTTTACGGGCTGCTCAGTCATCTGAGCAAACAGATTTGCTCCCGCCAACAGAGTTAAAAGTAAAAATGTTACTATTTTTTTCATCTATCTATGTTTTTTATTGCTTAACCTCAAATAACTACTCTACCACCTTAAGTCTCTCACCTGCACTCTTGACAACCTCTCTCTTCCAGCTCTCAGAGTAGCCGGGTTGCTGTGGTGAGGCTGGTATATTGCGTCCGTTACCATTGTCGAGGAATTTTCCATCGGGTCCCTCCTTCTTGATATTTCCGTCCATAAACTTAACCAGCAGATACTCTTCAAAACTCTTCCACTGCGAGAACATTTGAGAAGCTCTTCCAATTGAATATTTTGTAACAACCTCTCTCGCCTTTGCCGGAGATACTTTAAACGCAGCTAAAGCCTCTTTGTCGACATTCTGAATCTGCTCAAGTGATTCATATTCGAACTTGTCACTTTTTGCTCTTGCAACCGGAGCCACTCTGTCGTACAGGAGGTAGGCAAAATTTGAAATTCTGTTAAAGAGCCAGAAGGCCGATGTAGGAGAGTATGTAGTCATATTACCGTTACCGACTGCAAAACACTCAGGAACCGACAGCGATGATGAGTATACAGGGGTAAGCACCGAAGTGGCTGCATCATCAACCCCGAACCAGAAGATTCCTCCTATTTCATCGGGAAGCCAAGAGCGAGATTGGCCAATCATCCAGAATCCTGTTTGCTGGGTGGCAATTGCCCTTTCATTTGTGTAGCTCACTCCGTCAACCTTAAAGGTCATAGGTCTCCAGCGGTATGGCAACTGGTTTCCTCCGGTACCAGGATCCTTTGTCATATCCATTGGAGTCCCTTCATAGTGATCTCTCATAACATCAGCTACATCTTTAAGAGAAACCTTCCCTGCAGGTTTTATATACAACGGCATCCTGTTTTTTGGATTGTATCCCATTGCATAATCAAGGTAAGAATCTGCCCTTTTATCGCCAAACATACCTTTACCCAGAATATTGAAAGCACTCCATACTCTAGCCTCACAGCCTCTCATAGATCCGAAATCGAGCGGAGCATAAACATCCGAAAAGCTGAAGTCCTTATCTTCTCCTGAGAAGAATCCCATTTGCCTTGCAAAAGTTATAACATCCGGAGAGTATAGATAGTTCTCGGGGTCGTTAAGCGGAAATGTTGTGATTCTTGCGTGGTTTGCGTGGGCAGATATGTATCCGTCCGGAATTCTTGCAGCAACCCAAACAGCGCCTTTGTTTACATTTTTCCCGTTGACGATTTTTGTCCCCTTTCCAATCATCTCAAGTATCCATGCTTCGTTTTTATCAATTATCGAGAATGACTCGCCCGAAGAGTAGTATCCATAGTTTTTAACCAGATCGGCCATAACCTGTATAGCTTCGCGGGCTGTTTTTGCCCTCTGAAGGGTTATATAAATTAATGAACCATAGTCGATGATTCCAGTAGTATCCTCAAGCCCCTCTCTTCCTCCGAAAGTGGTTTCGGTGATAACGAGTTGATGTTCATTCATATTTCCTACGGTAGTGTAGGTCTTTGCAACCTGAGGAATCTCCCCGAGAAACTTACCGGAATCCCATTCGTAAACCTTAAGCATTGTTCCGGGTGCATACTTTGCCCCTTTATTGTAATAGAGCTCCCCGTAAAGTATATGGGAATCGGCAGAATATGAAACCATAACCGAACCATCCTTTGATGCTCCCTTAGTTATTATTACATTTGTACAACTCTTACCGCTCTGTGGCATAAAGAGAACCAACATAAACAGCAATGCAGATACTATTCCTTTCTTCATAATTAGTGTTTTTATCTGTTCGATTGTTATAGAAGAGCAAATATAATATTAAATTTGTTTAAAAATATAAGAGAAATTATGCGAGTACTCTTAACATCAGCACTTTTATTTTTATCGGCAGCTCTATCTGCGCAGGAACAGCAGCAGGAAAAGCCAAAAACACCGGTTGAGATTGCCCAGGAGCAATCCGACAAACTGCAGATAGAATTAAAGCTTAATAATAAGCAGCTTTTTCAGGTAGATTCCGTACTTCAGGCCAATTTAACAGGGGTGAATGATGAATTCGAAAAGATGAAAAAGGGAGGAAGGCTTACAAACGAAGCTTACATTCAGGTGAGGGATGACTGGCAATTAAAGACTGAGGAGGCCTTTAAAAAGATTTTGACCGAAGAGCAGTTTAAAAAGTATATGATCTATATAGGGAAGATGGATAAAAAGGGAAGAATGAAAAAGATCCCCAAATACTAATCTCCCTGCCATTTAAGCACATACCCGATCCTCTTTTGATTTTCAACCACATAGGGAAGTCCTTTGATCTTTTCTCTAAGCTTGTTCACCAGAACATCCACACGATTTAGTCGCTCTACATCTTTATCTCCCCAAATTGTATATATGATCGACTCTATTGGGCAGATTTTCTCCTGATTATCCATCAGAAGCTTAAGCAATGTATTTTCGTTTTTCGGGAGTGTGATTATTTTATCTCCATTCTTGATTGCACATTTTTCGGCAATATAGCAGTTGTTCGAAAAAAGAATCCTATCCAGTTCGGAATAGTGAAGAATCCTATCAATCCTGGATCTTAGCTCCTTTAATCCGAAAGGTTTTTTGATATACTCGCAATTATACATCTCCAACCCCTCAATTACCTCTTCGTCACTTATTAGCGATGTAATAAATATAACAGGAACACCATACCCGGTTTTCCTGATCTGTCTGATTAGCTCCAATCCATCAATAGAACCCGGCAGATTTCTATCCATAAGAATCACATCGGGAGAGAATTCTGCAACACTGTTCTGAAAAAAAACGCCATTGTTGTTAACAAGCACATCATAACCAACGGATATCAGGAAGTCGGAGGTGATCGATGTGAACTCCGCATCATCGTCAATCAAGAGAAGTCTCCTGCTCATATATTACTAATAATTAAGGTAAATCTGCTCCCTTCTCCAGGTTTACTCCTAACCAGCACCCTACCTCTATGCGACTCTGCCACCCACTTTACATAATTCAACCCTAAACCGAATCCCTTACCTTTGATATTATGTCCGGAATCGTTCACTCTGTAGAACTGGTCGAAAATCATTTTCTGATCCGCTTCGGGAATACCTATTCCATTATCTTCCACGGATATCTCAGTATATTTTCTATTCCTCTTCACTTCCAATTTTATGCCAACACTATCTCCGGAATATTTTACTGCATTTCCGACAAGGTTTGAAAGGGCGTTGTAAATATGCTCAATATCTGCAAACACCTCAATATCACAGCTTTTATCTATTTTAATATCAATATCTTTTGAATTGTTCGTAGAGAACTCTGCCGTTACTCTTTTAGCTACATCCAGTAGATTGAATCGCTCCCTGTTTACTCTTACACGACTGTACTTTAACTTGTTTATATCAAGCATCCTTTCGATAAACCCATTAATATACAGCAATTTATCCAATACAACCTTGCTGTATCTTTTCTGAGATTCAATGTCGCCGTTTTTTGCAGCATCTTCTAACATCTCTACTCCCGAAAGGGCAGTCTGTAACGGAGAGCGAAGTTCATGAGTAAAAAATCTTGTAAGATTCTCCTTTACTCTTGCCAGAGACTGTTGTTCAGACAATATCCTGAACTGCATAATAAGCAGATATATTATTAAAAGCAACAAGACAAACGAGAAGAGAGTTATAGAGAGGAACTTCCCCTGATAAACCGATAAAGGAAAATATACCACTACAGTAACCTTCATATTTTTGGTTACTGTGAGGAAAGTCTCAACAGTAAAGGATTTGTTGAAACATAGTTTATCGCTTTTATAATGAAAAAATTTCTGAAGATTAAAATCGGAGTAGTACACCGAAAAGCAAGTACCCATTCCAAGTGAATCCAAATCATTTGCAAGTATCTTAGAAAAGACCCCAACGCTGAATGGGTGTCCTACATCCTTCTGGTAAACCTGATGAAAATGGTCAACCGTAACATTAATGAAATCGTCGTTACCAACATCTTTAGC
>JAFIHK010000010.1 GCA_017848635.1 Bacteroidales bacterium
CATACACAGCTTGCACTAAGCCGTATATAAAGCCGGGAGACAACTCTCTCGATGATAAAGCTGTATGCTCGTTGACGTTCTACAATGAAAGAATATATGCATATTTTTGGTGGCCGTATAGAGAAGCCATCTCTGTTAGATGTGTAAAAAAATAAAATAGATCTTTAAAATTTAATCGATATGACTATGGCAAGACCACTTATTAAGTACATTTTTGTATTAATCTCGCTTATTTTATGTGTTGATTTACAAGCACAAACACCTCCGATTAAAAGTTTGAAATATTTACAATATCAGGCCAAGCTATTACCGACAGGAGAAGTTGTCCCCGGCTCCATTTGGCGCAGCACAAATTACGATGGATACTATGAAGTGCGGGACAAGAGTGGAAATGTTCTGGAATATTGCTCGCTCATAACCTCTGACTCAGTATACAAAGACAGAGTGAATATTTATGATAACTCAGGAAAATTAATAAGAGAAGAGAGTTATCAGAGAAATGGCCGTGAACTGAGAGATTATTGGGTTCATAAGTATGATTATAAGGGGAGAGAAATTTTGCGTGAGAACTACTCTTGTTACAATGGAAATGCAAAACCTCTCCCGGATTTTTTGTTATATGAGAGATGTGAGAAGAGCTATATGTATAATGGATATGAGGTAATTAGCGAAACGTGGACAACTAATTTTTATGAGGAGGGAGAATCGACACCACGCACATCATCTAGCCGAAAATATGACTATGAATACAAAACAATTGGTGATAAGAAGTATATGATATCCAAAAAAGTGTATGTATGGGAAAAGGGAAACGGGCAATGGAACGGACAGGGCTTTAATGTTGGAGAGTGGAGGATAGACGACAAAGTTGTTTACGCTTATGATGATAAAGGAAATGAGATAAGAAAAACAGATTACTCATTCTACAGTGGTCAGGGGAGTGTTTATTGCACTGATATATACATATATGACGATGATAACAGAATCGTAGAATCGATAACCTCTTATCCCAGAGATGGTTTTGGGTCGAGCGAATATATAAAAAAATATCAATATGACGATAAAGGCAGGGTGATATTCAAGGAAGAGTTCAAACCCGATTCGGCAGAAACATTCTCGGGAAGAGTTTTGGAACGCACTGTTAAGAACAGGTATAATGAAAATGGAGATATTATTTTTCAGGAGCAATATGATTGTATCAAAAAAGAGAAGGCCACATTTTCAATGGAATATACATACGATAAATATGGTAATAATATAAAGAAGGTTGTTTGGTTAAGTATGAACGATGAACCCTTGGCCCCATATTACATGATAATTAAAGAGATAAATTATTATGAACCTGAAGAGAATAATCGCGATAATACGACGATTAGTGCCAAGAAAAGGGAAAAGAGAAAGTAGTATATATTAAAATCGTGAAATAAGTACAGCCTTGCAGACACTCTTTTTATCTTCGGTAGAATTCACAGATGAACCGGTTATTGTAACAGAGGTATAACTATTTGAATGATTTCCGTCATATGAGGTGATAATCTTATTATCTATATAAAGATTATTGTCAATAACTTTAAAAGATTGATTGATAGTTTCGGAGAGTGCAGATATTTTTAAAGCTTCGGAAGGGGATGGAATGTACCAGGTTAACACCTCTGTGCTATTTTGATTAACACACCATTTAAAAACGGGGAAATCGTCCTGATTCAAATTATTTTGCTGTATATATCGTAATACCGATTCAACATTCTCCTTACCGTTATTGTAATCGTCCGCAGGGGTATCTGAGTATAGTCTGCTCCATAATGTCAAATTAACAGAACTTTTTATTCCATATCCGTGAAGTGATGCACCGCTCTGATTACTTATCGGGCTTCCTGATTCATTTGTAAGGAGGTATACGACGCCACACTCGTTTCCGGATGGATCAAATAAAATATCTCCCAGAACATATCCCCCTATTGAGAGATTGACTCCATTCTTCTGCGAAGTAATATTTGTCTGTGGATCAAAGCTACCCCAGTTTGGAAGCTTCGTAACTGCATACGGCACACTCCCGGTAAGTTGGTTCTGATGCAATACCAGCGCAGATAGTTTCTTTAGGGAGTACAATTCAACCGGAATACGTCCTGTTAGATTGTTCCCTGCAAGATTCAGTACGGTAAGATTTTTTAACTCGCCAATAGATCTGCTAAATACTCCGGTCAATGAGTTGTTATTTAAGCTAAGATATTCAAGATTTACCAATGAGAATATGCTTGCCGGAATATCTCCCGAAAGCCGGCAGCCTGATGCAGATAGAAATCGGAGAGTTTTACGATTTCCAATGCTGGCAGGAATAGGTGAATTAACAAATGTATTGTCCAATGCCAAAAGTTCTATTGATGATAACTTTTCAACAGCACTTTCAATATTAAATGTCAAATCGAAATTATTACTGACGGAAACCTCCGTAAGGTTTGGTAAATAGAAAATTGAATCTGGAAATTGTCCCGAAAATATATTATTGCTGAGGTATAATTTTCTTAGAGATTTTAGCGCACCAATTGAGGAGGGGATCTCTCCACCCAGATGGTTTCCCCATAAATAGATCTCTTCGATTTTATCCAGTTTTGCAATCTCTTTGGGGATGGTACCAGTAAGGTTGTTGTTTTGCAGATATATGCCAGTTATGTCAGATCCAAACATCTGTACGCCATACCATTCATTAAGTGGTTTGTCGGAGAGCCAATTGTTTTTGTTAACCCAATTATTTCCGTCTGTAGAGTAATATATTTTTTCCAGAATAACTCTGTTGCTATATTTTTTTGTTGTTTGAACAATTTTTAAAGAATCTATACTTTTACCCTCTTCATTGTTAAAATTGATAGTTCCAATCCTCTCCAAATCTTGATTTAATGGGGAGACGACAATTGTAAACTTTGTCTCTGTGACCCCTTTTGTTGTAGAAATCGTAAGCCACTCCTTTCCTCCGGTAATGACAGGTGTCAATGTTAAATTGGAGTAGTAGCTTATATCAATTTCATCACCAAATTCAAAAACTTCAAATAATCGAGTTGCAATAGTAAATATCTGCCTGGGCTTTTGGGTTACTTCAATCTCAATTGTCACATCTCCACTCTTTATTATTAACGAAGAGAATCTGGCTTCTGAAGAGCTATTCTCTTTACAATCAATATTTATTTTATTTTTCCCGCCTTTTCCCGATTTCGGATAAACCTGAAGCCAGCTATCATCTCCCTCTTCAACTTCCCAGGACTCCGTTGATGAAATTGTTATTGACTCGCTTGCTTCATTGCTGGAGAAGTTTAATTCACTCTTGTCTGTAGTAAGAGAGTACACTAAAGGTTTTGTCTGACATCCGTAAATTGTAAGCAGGATGAATGAAATAAATATAAGAGGCGATATTTTCGTATACATAACTTAGAAAATTATAAAACCGACAGATATCTCCGGTAATGTAAAATTATATTTTGGGTAGTGAACGATTGATGTCTCTATAAAGAATTTTTTAAGATCGTATGATAATCCCAAAACAACTCCGTTATCAGAAAAATCAAATAGGGATCTCTCGTATCCTACACGAACATTAAGTGATTCAAGAGCATGTATCCCTGCATATAATTGAATAGCAAGATATGATCTGTTTGTGGAATTAACTCCAAATGCATCTGTGAATCTGACTCTCTGAATATTGTATCCACCGGATGCCCCAATAAAAAAGTTGCCGGAAGGGTTGTATGAAACAGCAAGTTTTGATAATAGACCAGATGTTCGGTTTTCAATCAGATATCTTGAACCAACAGAGATGCTCAGATTAATTTTCTTAAAATCAAGAGTCTCCTTTTTCAGGGGCGGAGTATTCAAAAGCTTAATGTCACTTCCAAACTTGATATCTTCACGATCAGCCAGTTTTTTGGTAATTTTAGGAATCGGATCGTTATGATGTAGTCTGAAATCAGAAATAATACCCTCCGATGAAAAGATAATATCGCTTCTTATCACTCCGGAATTCAGTGGGGAGATGATTTTAACACCCAGAATTTCATATCCGTAAAATGAGTTATATATTTTTGCAGATTCGAATGGATATATAATAAATCGGGTATTCTCCCATAAGCTTGTAATTTTATTGAGACAACTATCTGTGATGATTCCGGAGGGAAAAGTTGGAGTTGTTGAATATTTTCCGGCTTTTGAGATTTCATTTATAAATATTGAAGTGTAGTTCTCAATTCTATTTTTTACACTTTTAGGAACACTCTTCTCAAAAATCAGAGATGGTCTGCTTTGTGATAAAACAGACAAAGGAGATACCGTAAAAAAAATCAGGAAGAAAAATAAAACTCTGGAATTCACACTAATCTAATTTTTACAAATTTACAAAATATATTACTTTTGTTATATATTAAATCATATTTGAAATGTTGTCACAGAGCCCTGAAATTCAAATACTTCTTAGAGCTGTTGAAAATAAATTCAATTTCAGAACAAGAACGACATCAGATTTTGAGTGTCTCTCTGAGGCAATTTACAATTCGAGAAATACGCATATTAGTCCGTCAACCCTTAAACGGTTATGGGGATATGTTAAATACAGATATGTTCCCAGAGAGTCAACTCTGGATATTCTTGCTAATTATGTAGGATTCTCGTCATACACTGTTTTTTGCGAGAAAAATGGAGCGATTATGGAGAGTGCATCTCTCTTTATCTCAAATAAACAATTGGATTCATTATGTCTGGAGAGCGGAACCGTTATTGCTGTGTGTTGGGATCCCGATCGATATGTTGAATTTGAGAAAATTACAGATTTATGTTATAGAGTGGCTGTTTCAAAGAACTCAAAATTAAAGGCAGGTGATAATTGTTGTATATCCTCTTTTATCGATGGGCACTCCCTGTTGGTTACAAATATTATAAGAGATGATGTGAAATTAAAAGCCTACATTGCAGGTAAACAGAAAGGAATAAGAATAATAGAGGTAAGGGGTAAAAACCATGAATAAAAAGGGGGATTCAGAGTTTTTCGAGATTTATGATAATGAGATTTCCCCAAGATACGAGGTAATTAAAAAAATTTATGAATCTAAGAGGGGATACAGCTCGATATATCTTGCCAGAAGATTTGGCCGGCTGTTTATTTTAAAGACATTACAGGAAAAATACAGGGGAAGTGATTTATATAAGGGGCTCCTTAATAAGGAGTTTGAAATATCGTTCAATCTCGATCATCCAAATTTATGCAAGGTATATGAGATAGTATCTATCCCCGATTTAGGAATTTCTATTGTAATGGAATATGTCGATGGAAAAACTCTATCCGAATATATTAATGATAATAGGGTAACCACCGATCTTCTTGAAAAATTTATTTATGAGGTTTCCGGAGCCATGGAATATTTTCACAAGAAGCAGATAATCCACCGGGATCTTAAACCTGACAACATTCTTATAACCAATAAAGGAAATAATTTTAAAGTAATTGACTTCGGTCTTTCCGATTGTGATGACTTCGATATATTTACAGGCCCGGCAGGCACCCGGCACTATGCGTCTCCGGAGTTGATAGAGAGTAAAGATCCCGATCAAAGAAGTGATATCTACTCTTTTGGAGTTATTTTAGAGGAGATATGTTCTGAGATACATATGCCCGGATATTTCTCAAAACTTGCAAAAAAATGTTCCGCACACAATGTGGAGAATAGAATCAGCGAATCAGGTCAAATAAAATTATACTATGATAAATTAAAGAGAGTCGCAGAGTTTAAAAAGAGAATGCTGTGGTTCTCAATTCCAATATTGGCGGGTATATTAGTAATTGTTATCCAATTTGCCGGATCGAAAACAAAACAGAGTTCAACGCCTGCTAAATCAATAATTGACACATCTGCACAAGTAGTGGCGCTCCCCGCGATATCAAAAGGATATATTAATACCAACAGCCAAGCTTCAGAAAATAATGCCGTCAATATTAAGAGAAATCCCGATGAGTCATATTATGAGAGTTACAGAATTATTGAAACCCAGATTGATTCATTTCGTAGGAGAGAAATAGAAAAAATGGGAAACGGAGAGTTCTCTTTATCCGGGTTTTCTGCTGATAGTTCCAAAATTTCAAATCAATTAAGGGGCGTGGTTAAAAAAGAGTTCAGCGGCAACGAAGACTCCTGGCAGATGCACAGTTGTATAGAGTGGATAGATAAGTGCTTAAAAAAAATATCTGCCGGAATAAGAGATGGCTCTTTAACCGGCAGATAGATGATTTAACTGATGATATCTATTTTACAATATTCATCTCTTTGAGCAGATGGCCTGCGCCACCAAACTTGTCGATGATGAAGAGTGTATAGCGGATATCTACATTTATACAGCGTTGGAGCTGCGGTTCGAATACGATATCGCCGCTCATAGCCTCCCAGTTCCCGTCAAATGCTGTTCCGATAAGTTCACCTTTAGCATTAAGTACAGGGCTTCCTGAGTTACCTCCTGTGATATCGTTAGTGGTTATAAACGCTACCGGAAGTTTGCCGTTAGGCATTGCGTACTGGCCATAATCCCTGGCTTTGTACAGCTCTTTTAGTTTGGCAGGAACAACGAATTCCCAATTGTTCGGATCTTCCTTCTCCATAACGCCGTCGAGAGTAGTTACATAATCATAAACAACTGCATCTTTTGGAGAGTAACTCTTAACCTGGCCGTAGGTCATACGCATTGTAGAGTTTGCATCGGGGTACATATCCTTACCCTGTTTCATCTCGATAAGTCCGGCGATGTATGCCTTTTGACCTTCATTAAAGAGGGCATTGCTATGCATGATTTTTCTTTGAATAGGCAGTGCAACAGGAGCAAATGTTTTGAATAGCTGGAATGCAGGGTCTGTCAGAATCTGCTCAGGAGAGCTCTGAAGAGTTGCCTGAATTTTCGCATAGTCGCAGAATATCGATTTCTCGAAAAGATCGTTGACATAATTCTCGATGCTCCCGCCGAACTGAGTATCGATTGTATTGTATACAGCCGGCAGATTCTCTTTTTTCACCTTCTCTTTGTAAACTTTTAGCATTGCAATGGCAACCTTTTTGTCGGTAGGAGCATTGTAGTTTACAAAGAAATTCCTGACTCTTCCGTCGAGTTGCTGAGCCAGTTTGATAGCCTCCTCCTTATTCCCTTTCTCAAGAGAAGCTGCAACATCTTTGTATTGAGCGGCTATTGAAGAGATCTCAATATTAGCAAGAGTCTCATTAAGATACAGGTATGTATATTGAGGATCCTTTCTCATTTCGACAGCCTTCTTGATCTGCTCAAGTGCCTTTCCATATTTTTCAACTCTTGCTGGGTCTGCGTTCACCCATTCTGTGAATGCTTTCTCCTCCTCGATTCTTCTCTCTTTTACCTTTAACCTTGCAACAGCCTGGTTCATCCCGATTGAGTTTTTCCAGTAGTTTGAAGAACTTGCAAATTTACTTGAATACTGAAGTCTAACCTTTGGATCGGCAAGCATATCCTCCTGGAGAACATCCTGTCTTACACCTCTTGCGTGAATTCTTACTGCGTTAAGAACATCTGTTCTCTCTTCGAGTTCGAAAGATGTCATATAGCGGTAGGTTCTGCCTGGATATCCGATAACCATTGAGAAGTCATTTGGCTGGATGCCTTTTAGAGAGATGGTTAGAGACTTCTTTGGTTTGTATGGAACATTATCCTTTGAATATGGAGCAGGATTGTTGTCCTTATCGGCATATACGCGGAAGATCGAGAAGTCTCCGGTGTGACGTGGCCATACCCAGTTGTCGGTATCATAGCCGAACTTACCGATTGATGAAGGGGGTGCTCCTACAAAACGAACATCGCTGAAAGTTTTGGTTACTATAAGGTAATATGAATTACCGCTGAAGAACGATGAGACTTTTGCCTCAAGATATTTCTTTCCCTCAACGGCCTTTGTCTCAAGTTCAGATGTGATTTTTCGCAGAGCCTCCATTCTTTCGCCCGGAGTCTTTGCAGCTGCAGTTGCGTTATTTATCTGCGCTGTAACATCTGTAAAACTCTCCAGAAATGTAACTGTTAAACCTGCAGGGAGCTCCTGCTCGCGATTCATAGCCCAGTATCCATCCTGCAGATAGTCGTGCTCTACGGTACTGAGTTTCTGAATTGCTCCGTAACCGCAGTGGTGATTGGTAAGAACGAGCCCTTCGTTAGATATAATCTCGGCAGTACACCCGCCACCAAAATGAACAACGGCATCTTTTAGGCTTGAGTTGTTAATATCGTAAATATCTTTCGCAGTGAGCTTAAAGCCAAGCTCCTTCATCTTCTTGCTATTGAGCTTTTCAATCAGTGGCAACAGCCACATTCCCTCGTCGGCCAAAACCGGAGTCACCGAAAGTGTGAAGCTTAAAAGCAGTAATAAACTGATTTTTTTCATAAAAGTGAATTGATGTATTAATGTAAATTGTGTATTTTTAACAAAAATAGTAAAAAAGGGCTCTTTTTAATGAAAATTGTAATTGCCTGTGACAAATTCAAGGGGAGTCTCACTTCATCCGAGGCAAATGAGTCAATTAGCTGCGGATTTTTCGATTATTTTGAGAGAGAAAAAGTGTCTCCATTTGTAAAGAGGCCCGAGATATCATCTCTTATTATGGCCGACGGAGGAGAAGGCACTCTGGAGATTTTCGCCGCAAATAAAAAACCGGGTGGAGGGGAGGTTGAAGAGATAATTCTGTCGGTAAAGGATCCGCTTTTGAGAGATATCAGTGCAAAATATCTTATGTGCGGGAGAAGAGCATATATTGAGATGGCGAAAGCATCGGGACTTGCCCTGCTGAACCCTTCGGAGTATGACCCACTGCGGGCCTCAACTTACGGATTTGGGCAGATGATTGCCGATGCCATTGAGCGTGGTGCAGAGGAGATAGTGTGTGGAATAGGGGGGAGCGCTACGAATGACGGCGGGGCGGGAATGCTTGCAGCGTTGGGGTTTGAGCTTGTTGGACGGAGTGGCTTCTCTGTCGAGCCCGGGGGTGTCGGATTGCTGGATCTGATTGAAATTCGATGTAGCCCCGCCTCCCGGAGTCTTGCCTCGATAAAGTTTATTACTGCTTGCGATGTTAATAATCCTCTCCTAGGTGCCGAAGGGGCAACCAGAGTCTATTCTGCACAAAAGGGTGCCGGAGAGCGCGAAATGGCCATTCTGGAGAGAGCTCTGGAGAACTTCTCCGGAGTTGTATGCGAGTTTGCCGGAGAGGATTTTAGAGGCCATCCCGGAGCAGGGGCTGCCGGAGGAACGGGGTTTGCGATGTTGTCGCTTTTGGGAGCTGAGCTGAGGCCAGGATGGCAGGTTATGGCTGAGGCGGCCGGCCTGGAGGAGCGAACATCCTCCTGCGATCTTGTGGTTACCGGGGAGGGGTCGCTCGACAAGCAGAGCCTGCACGGCAAGGTTGCAAGCGGGGTGGCAGATACCGCCGGCCGCCACAACAAACCCCTCTGGATCTTCTGTGGAGTAAACAGACTTGCCCCCGAAGAGGCAGAGTTGTTGGGGAAAAGTGTTAAAGTCTTCTCTCTTGAAGAAATCGCACCTGATCCTCAAACCTCTCTCAAAGAGGCTAAAGGACTTTTAAGAAAAATATCTGCACAAGCTGCAACTTTTTTAAAAGAGATTGAGTCTAACCTGCAAAACCAATAAATTAAAGAGTTATGGAAGAGACAATCGGAATGGTCGCAGTTATTCTGCCATTCGTTACAGCGGTTATAATCCTGCTGATAATATTTGTAACAAAAGTTATGAGAGACCGCTCAAGGAACCAGGTTATAATGAAAGCTATTGAAGCAGGGAAGGAGATATCTCCCGATATGTTCACTACTCCCGAAACAGAAAAGAAGAGCGATCCTCTAACATCGGCACTTGTCTCAATTGGAGTAGGTGTGGGAATGTTCGGAGCATTCTACTTCTTTTTCGGAGGTCTTAAATTTGCAGCCTTCGGCTTAATCCCGTTCTTCATTGGAGTTGGACAGCTGGTTGCATACTTTGTGAATAAAAACAGAAAGGATACACAATTGTAAAGTGGCAAAGCCGGGCTTTGAACAACTTGTGAAAGAGAATCAGGAGCCGCTCAGGCGGTTCCTGTTGAATCTTTGCGGAGGGGACTCCTCCCTTAGCGACGACATTGCTCAGGAGGCGTTTCTTAAAGCATATCTGAACTTTTCATCGTTTAAGGGCGATGCAAAATTCTCAACATGGCTCTTCCGTATAGCTTGCAACTCATTTTATGACCACCTGAGAAAGAGGCAACTACCGGTTGAGGAGATGTCCCGTCCTGGAGTTATATACTCAGCCTCCTCAGAGCAGATTCACTCTCCAGGGCTCAGGAATCAGGAGCTCTATCTGGCCCTTAGCCAGTTAAAGATAGAGGAGAAAACAGCTATACTGCTCTTTTATATGGAGGATAGAACTCTTAAAGAGATTTCAAAAATTACCGAAATGCCCGAAAATACGGTAAAGTCACACCTCTTCAGGGCTAAATCAAAAATGTCGGACTATTTAAAAAGAATTGGATATGAACGATGAGCAGATAAAGAAATTTTTCGGGGAGCATAAAGAGTCAATAGAGGACAGGGGTTTCGAAGCAAGGCTTTTGGAGACAGTTAAATATCTGCCCAAACCAAAGAGAGCGGGGAGTTTTTCTCTTCGCGACAGAATCGTTGCAATATCAGCAATGACGGGGGTTCTCCTCTTTGTTCTATTCGGAGGGGCCGATGCGTTAGTTTCGGGAATATTTACAACTCTATCTGCCGTAACTATAAAGCAGTTGTTCTCTCCCGAAATAATTGCGACGGCACTTTTCCTCTTTGTTCTTCTTTTCGGAATCGGACGCGCAGCATATAGCGATTAAAATTCTCTCCAATTATTAAAAAATTAAGGATTTAGAAAGGATTTTGATTTTTATAAGAATTAATTTTGTATATCTATACATGCTAAAACTTATTTTTTATATGAAAAGATTTCTTGTTCTTATTTTAATAATTACTTCTTGTCAGAAAGTCGATGACGAAATGACTGAAGCAAATGACAGAAAAAATATTGCGGAAATTTCAAAGGCAATGAACTGGTTTCAGGCAAATGTTATTAAAAATCAGGTATCTAATGATCCTCAGGTAAAGAGTAATGGCATTTATAGTGAATGGGACCCTGTCTGGGAAGATGCCATTACAGATGAAAACAGTTACTATAAGGTTGTTGAGGTACCTCTGAAATTTTTGAAGCAGCGCGTATTTCTGATGAAGGAGTGTGAAAATAAATATCTGTCAAGTAATGATACCAGATACTTATATAATAATCAGAAGCTAGTTATTCAGACAAACAAAAGAACAGGAGAGATGTATGGCTTCTTCATGTCATTTGTTCCTTCTTTGAAATATATTGAGAGTAATACAAATGAGAATAATTATCTAGATAAAAAAGACTTTGACGGATATCTTTTATTTACTAATTTCTCAGGTGATTTGATTAATGGCTGGAAATATAAGGATGGAAAAATTGCAAATAAACTGAAACCTATACTTAAGAAAAATACAGCAAATACAAAATCCAGTGAATATTATGTTTGTCAAACAACATATGATATCTATTATATTGTCTGGAGGAATAATAAAAACAATGATATTTCGATTCAAATCACAGGTATCGAGGAGAGTACGGTGTGCTTTGAACTTATGGATGCTTTGGAGAACAATGATGGAGGAGGTGGTTCTGGAGGTGAGCCCGGTTATGTTAATGAGATTTACACAGTTTCAGTTAATCAAAATGGAGGAGGAATAGTTGATGGGTCTGGTAATTATTTAGTTAATAGTACTGTGACAATAACAGCAACCCCTTCAAGCGGGTTTGTTTTTGGAGGTTGGATCGATAATACCTACCCAACAAAAGAGTTTATTTGTCACAGTAAAGCATATTCGTTTCAGATTAAGGATAATAGATCGTTCATAGCCTTTTTCTACTCTGATACATCGGCCTGTGCAAAGCTTGCCAAAGTAATTAATGATGACTCTCTAAGTAATTATATAAGCAGATTGCGATCAAAAATGAAATATAGTAATTCTGTAGAGTATGGAGATTTAAGAAGAATAGACGGAAGCCTGTATCCAAAAAACGGCCAGGAACATAGTTCTTCATTTGTTTTAGAAAATGGTGTAAAATACACTGAATCACATCACACGCACCCAAGTGGCTGCAATGTCCCAAGCGGAAAGGATATCATCGCTTTAAAAAAATTATATATGAAAGGGGCAATGTATAACGTAAATGATTTTAAATATGGCATAATTACCGATTCATCAGGAGCGTGTATTATCCAGATTGAAAATGAGTCTTTGTTCAGTAATTATATTCAGAAAAACATGGTAGATGAAGATTCTTATAATGATAATTATTTAGCATACATAATAAATGGCGAAGAAGGAGGAGATGGAACAAAGGGAGTAATATTTAGAATTTTAAATAAATTGGAGGGGTCTGGATTAAAAATTATATCATCAACGATGTTTAACAATAATGATGATAAAAGAATAGAGCAGTGGAACGAATTAACATTAGATAACAATCAGCTGTATTATAAAAACTGTATAAATTTATGAAAAGATTGATTTTTGTGCTATCTCTGATATTAGTGTCATCGGGGATACAATCGCAAGGCTATACAGCCAATCTTGACTTCTTTGTAGGGACATGGAAGTATATAAATGAAGCAACAAACGAAGAGTTTACTCTTAAACTTAGAAAATCGGCATATATAAATCCGTTAGACAAATACCAAGACGAAAAGGCATGTCTTGTAGGTGCATACATCTATATATTGAATGGAGATATAATTACAGATACAATGAATGAGTTTGGATCCGATAAATATGCACTTAAAATGCCCATTATGGCAACAAATTTTGTCCGTAATATTTCCAAGCTTGATTCTCAGAAATTGCGACTAACATTTAATGATCGCAAATACAACAAGAATACTCTAAGCAGCTCTCTGGAAATTGTCTCCACCTCTCCTGCAAAGATCCGCTGGACATTGACTGAGGATGAAGGAGAGGAGGTCTATTCACCCGGTGAGACGATCAAGCCAAATGGATTTTCAGTTCCTGTAAATATGGTTCTCACAAAAGTTTCAGAGTAGAACCGTGAGGTAGAAACTACATTTGAACATTTGCATAGATTTATGAGAAAATGAGAAAAATAGTATTTATTCTATTCCTGATGCTGCTCTCATCGGAGATACGATCGCAGGGCTATACAGCCAATCTGGATTTTTTCGTCGGAACCTGGATATACACAAATGAAGTTACCAATGAAGAGTTTACACTTAAACTTAGAAAATCGGTATATATAAATCCGTTAGATAAATACCAGGACGAAGAAGCTTGTCTTGTAGGAGTGTACACCTACAAAGTGAATGGAATAATAGTTACAAATACAATGGATGAATTTGGATCCGATATACATGCGCTTAAAATGCCTGTTATAGCAACAAATTTTGTGCGAGATATTTCCAAGCTTAATTCTCAGAAATTGTGGCTTATGTTTAACGATCGTAAATATAATAAATATACACTGAGTAGTTCTCTGGAGATTGTATCCGTCTCTCCAGCCAAGATTCATTGGGTATTGACCGAAGATGAGGGGGAGGAGGTATATTCGCCTGGAGAGACGATAAAACCGTCGGGATTTTCGGTGCCGGTCAATATGATTTTAACGAAAGTTTCAGAATAGAAAGGAAGCTGGAAATTATCTTTTGTGCCTTGGTGTATGGTCTGCCGGATTTCGTTAAGTAAATTAATAGTTGTAAGAATTTATGAAAAAAATGATTATCATATTATCTCTGATTTTAGTGTCATCAGGGATAAAATCACAGGGCTATACAACAAATCTTGACTTCTTTGCCGGGACTTGGCAGTATATAAATGAAACAACTAACGAAGAGTTTACTCTAATACTTAAGAAATCAGTATATATAAATGAAGAAGAAATTGCATGTCTAGTAGGGGTATACACCTATAAGGTTAATGGAGCTGTAGTTACAGATACAATGGATGAGTTTGTGTTAAATAAATATGCACTGAAAATGCCAGTAATTATTCGAGAAATGGCGATATCGGATTCTAATAAATTCAGGTTAATGATAAATGATCGTAAATTTAATAAGTTTACAGTCGGGAGCGTAATTGAAATTGTATCCACCTCTCCTGCAAAGATCCACTGGACATTGACCGAAGATGAGGGGGAGGAGGTATATTCGCCTGGAGAGACGATAAAACCGTCGGGATTTTCGGTGCCGGTCAATATGATTTTAACGAAAGTTTCAGAATAGAAAGGAAGCTGGAAATTATCTTTTGTGCTTTGGTGCATGGTCTGCCGGATTTCGTTAAGTAAATTAATAGTTGTATGAATTTATGAAAAAATTGATAATCATATTATCCTTGATAGTAATGTCTTCAGGGATAAAATCACAGGGCTATACAGCTAATCTTGACTTTTTTGTTGGGACATGGAAGTATATAAATGAAGCAACAAACGAAGAGTTTATACTAAAACTTAGGAAATCAGTATACTTAACTAGATATGAAATCGCCTGTCTAGTTGGAATATACATGTATAAAGTTAATGGAGATGTGGTAATAAATACAATGGATGAATTTGATTCAGATAAATATGCTCTAGATATGCCCGTTATGGCAACAAATTTTGTACTTGATAGATCATTGCTCAATTCCCAGAAGCTGAGAATAATGTTCGATGATCGTAAATATAATAAATATACAATGAGTAGTTCTCTGGAGATTGTATCCGTCTCTCCAGCCAAGATTCATTGGGTATTGACCGAAGATGAGGGTGATATAGTATATTTGCCTGGAGAGACAGTAAAACCGTCGGGATTTTCGGTGCCGGTCAATATGATTTTAACGAAAGTATCAGAATAGGAGAGGATCCGGCAGGAGTTTGTAGGATTTGCGATGATACGGAGAGATTCCGAACTCCGCTATTGCCCTACGGTGGTTGGCGGTAGGGTAGGCCATATTCCTATCCCATCCGTATTGAGGAAACTCCTTTGCTATTTTGTGCATATACTCATCTCTGTGGGTCTTTGCCAATACCGATGCTGCGGCTATAGAGGCGTAGAGAGAGTCCCCTTTGACGATACATTTGTGCGGAATATCTTTATATGAGATAAAACGGTTCCCGTCGATAATAAGGAAGCCCGGCATTTGGGAGAGCTTCTCCACAGCCATCTGCATGGCAAGGATTGATGCTCTGAGAATATTGATTTCATCTATTTTTTCAGCTTCTACCGAGGCAACAGCCCATATACTGTTTTTTTCAATATACTCTCTGAGAAGATCTCTCTGTTTAAGCGAGAGCTGTTTAGAGTCATTCAGCATCGGATGGTTGAAGCCCTCCGGAAGTATTACTGCTGAGGCAAAAACCGGACCTGCCAGCGCTCCCCTCCCCGCTTCGTCGCAACCGGCCTCTGTATATTGATTCTGGAATCGGGTAAATAGATCTTTACGCTCTTTCATCTTGAAATTTTGGGCCAAATTACTCAATATTTCCCGTTTTTCTCCTTCTCCTCCTTGAGAAGCCCGATAATTCTCTCTTTGGTCTCTATTGATGTTCTAAGCTGCTTTATCTCTCCCTCAAGTTCTGCGACAATTAGTTTGTATTTTCCGATAATGTCTGAAAGCTCTCTGCCGTGTTTTTTTTCAATCTCCTCAATTCTTTTGTCGTAGCTCTCAAGTTGTGCAGAGTTCCCGGTTAAAAGCTCTTCGGGGGATATTCCGAGTAGTTCTCCGATCTTAACTATACGCTTATTTACTAATTTGGTAGATCCGTTTTCGATTTCGCGGTATGAATTAACCGAAATACCAATCTGTCGGGCCATCTCCTCCTGAGTGAGCCCAACTCTTTTTCTGTTAATCAGGATTCTTTCGCAGATGCTCTTTTCGTCCATAGTTCAAAGTTACATCACGAAAGAGGTCGTTAATAACAGGTAAAAATATCAAAATACAATATAAAACCTTATATATTTAATTTTAAAAAGAGATAAAAATATTTCAAAATCGTAAAAACATATATAAAAGGATTGTTTGACAACAGCCCACAGCCTATTTTTGAAATTAAAAAATGGAAAACAGGGTTCACTTAATTGAAGAGTTCTGGCAGATGCTAGAAGTTCGGGGTGTATGGATGCTCCCACTCCCGCTCTTTTTTATAGCTCTTTTTTATGGTGAGGAACGAGTAGAAATGTACTCATCTGCACTTAGATATGAATTCGGAATTTCTGCGAAACAGCTAATTGTTATTTACAGGCGACAATTCCTAAAAAAAATGGTGGTATATATTAGATTTTTTTTTATAATTTTGGGATACTAAAAGCGTTAAATATCGTAAATTACTAATTATAACTATATTAAACATGAAAATCTATCCTACGCAGAACATTCGTAATGTAGTCTTGCTCGGAAGCCCAAAATCCGGGAAAACGACTTTGGTGGAGACTATGTTGTATGAAGGTAAAGTCATTGACCGCAGGGGCAGCGTCGAGGCAAAAACAACGGTGAGCGATAATACTGAAATTGAGCAGATCTATCAACGCTCAATCTATCCGACTCTTCTGTACACCGAATTTATGGACAATAAACTTAACATCATCGATACTCCGGGTTCCGACGACTTCGTAGGTGGTGTTATTTCGGCTTTTAAAGTTGCCGATTCAGGAATTTTGGTGGTAAACGCTCAACAGGGGGTTGAGGTCGGAACGGAGATCTTTGCTCGTTATGCCGATAAACATAAAAAACCTTTGGTAATTGGGGTTAATCAGCTTGACCACGAAAAGGCCAACTGGGATAGTACAATTGAATCGCTAAAACAGGCTTTTGGAAACAAAGTCGTTCTTATTCAATATCCGATAGAGACCGGTCCTGGTTTCAACGCATTTATCGATGTGTCAAAAATGAAGATGTATCGATTTAAAGACGATAACGGTACAAGAGAGGAGCTGGATATTCCTGCCGATCAAAGGGCCACTGCCGAAGAGCTGCACGCAAAATTGGCAGAGATGGCTGCAGAGAACGATGAGTCTCTCATGGAGATCTTCTTCGAGAAGGGAGAACTCTCCGACGAGGAGATCCGTAAAGGTCTAAGGCTGGGTCTTGCCAAAACAGATATTATGCCTGTATTTTGCCTCTCGGCAAAGAAAGATATCGGAGTTAAGAGAATTATGGAATTTCTTATTAACGTATGTCCTACTCCCGATATGAGTAAACATCTGCTTAAAGATGGAACAGAGATTGCCTGTGACTCAAACGGTCCTCTCTCAATTTTCATATATAAGACAGCTCTTGAGCAGCACCTCGGTGAGGTGTCATATTTCCGCGTAATGTCCGGTAAACTTAAAGAGGGTGACGATATTACTAATCCTGAAACAGGTACCAAAGAGAGAGTATCAATCATATATGCGGTAGCAGGTAAAAAGAAAGAGAAGCTTACCGAGATTGTTGCCGGTGATATAGGTTGTACTGTAAAACTGAAGAGTGTTAAAACCAACCAGACTCTTAACGGAGGAAATAAAGAGTGGGTCTTCCAACCAATTCAATTCCCTCCTTCAAAATTCAGAACTGCCATTAAGGCGAAAGTAGAGAAAGATGAGGAGAAACTTGGTGAGATTCTGAACAAAGCAAATGCAGAGGATCCAACAATAGTAATCGAGTACTCAAAAGAGCTTAAGCAGACAATTCTAAGCGGTCAGGGAGAGCACCATATCAATATATTGAAGTGGCATCTTACAAATACTCATAAAATCGAGATAGACCTTTTCCCTCCAAAAATTCCATACAGAGAGACCATCACTAAGGTTGCCGTTGCCGATTACAGACACAAAAAACAGTCTGGTGGTGCAGGTCAGTTTGGTGAGGTTCACCTGCTTATAGAGCCTGTTGTTGAGGGTGTTCCTGCAAACAACAAGTTTAAGGTAGATGGAAAAGAGGTTGTTTTGAATGTGAAGGGTAAAGAGGAGTATCCTCTCGATTGGGGTGGAAAGCTGGAGTACTACAACTGTATTGTCGGTGGAGCAATCGATGCAAGGTTTATGCCTGCAATCCTCAAGGGTGTTATGGAAAAGATGGAGGAGGGTCCTCTTACAGGATCATATGCCCGCGATATCAGAGTATTTGTTTATGATGGTAAAATGCACCCTGTTGACTCAAATGAAATTTCATTTAAACTCGCAGGCCGTAATGCTTTCAAAGAGGCCTTCAAAAAGGCAGGTCCTAAGATTATGGAGCCTATCTACAATGTTGAGGTAATGGTTCCAAGTGACTGTATGGGCGATGTTATGAGTGACCTTCAAAACCGCAGGGCAATGATTGAAGGTATGAGCAGTGAAAAGGGTTTTGAGGTGCTTAAAGCCAGAGTTCCGCTTGCAGAACTTCACAAGTACTCTACAACTCTTAGCTCTCTGACATCGGGAAGGGCAACCTTTACAATGAAGTATGCCGAATATCAGCAGGTTCCTGCTGAGGTTCAGGATAAGCTTCTGAAGGATTACGAAGCGAGCGAAAAAGAGGAGTAATCTTAATGATAAGAGCCGAAAATATTAAAAAATCATTCGGCAACCTTCTTGTTCTTAAAGGTGTATCCTTTGAAGCAAGAACATCGGAGGTTGTTAGTATAGTTGGAGCAAGCGGGGCGGGTAAGTCCAGCTTGCTCCAAATTCTTGGTAGTCTCTCCCTCCCCGATACCGGGAAGGTATTTATTGATGATACCGACATTTTCTCATTATCGAAGGATAAGCTGGCTGAATTCAGAAATCAGAGGATCGGATTTGTCTTTCAATTTCATCATCTTCTTCCGGAATTTACAGCTTTGGAGAATGTAATGATTCCCGCCCTTATTGCCAAAAAGAGTAAGAGGGATGCCGCAATAAGAGCAACAGAGCTTCTTACCGATCTCGGGCTGGGGGAGCGACTCTCCCACAAGCCGGACGAACTGAGCGGAGGTGAGCAGCAAAGAGTGGCTATTGCACGGGCCTTAATGAATAACCCCTCTGTGATCTTTGCCGATGAACCTTCGGGGAATCTCGATACTAAGACGAAAAGAGAGATTCATAATCTCTTTTTTGAATTAAGGGACAAATATGGTCAGACTTTCATTATAGTAACTCATGACAAAGAGCTCGCTGCAATGAGTGACCGATGTATGGAGATGAAGGATGGGGAGTTTTTACTTTAAGAAATTTACCGTAAAACAGGAGCGTTCTGCAATGAAGGTGAATACCGACGGGGTTCTGCTGGGAGCCTGGGTCGGTATCTCTGGAATATCCGGAGAGAATCTCTTGAGGGTTGCAGATATAGGAACAGGTACAGGAGTGATATCTCTGATATTGGCTCAAAGAATAAGCGAAAGCGGTAGAGCGTTCAAAATATCGGCAATTGATATAGATAGTGACTCCGGAGCTGAGGCTTCGGAGAACTTCAGCGATAGCGAATGGAGGGAGTCGATATTCTCCCACATAGTTGATGCCCGGGAGTTCTCGGTAGCATCAAAATTGAACGGAGAAAAATTCGATCTTGTTATCAGCAATCCTCCATATTTCATCAACTCTCTAAAGCCCGACTGTGACCGCCGCCTGCTCTCCAGGCACAGCGATAACTCTCTTTCACCTTGTAATTTAGCTATGGTGGCAGATAATATGTTGTCGGAAAATGGTATATTTGCCGTGATTTTGCCGGTCGAAGAGGAGGGGCTTCTCTTCGATCAGATGTCCATTCAGGGGTTTTACTGTAAAAGAAGATGTTTCGTAAAAACCACTCCCGATAGACAGCCAAAAAGGGTTATGTCTGAATATATAAGGGCTGGAGGACTCTCAAAGAAGAGGAGAAGTGACTGTGAAGATGAGGAGCTTATAATACAAGAAAAAAGCGGCGAATTCACCGCCGCTTATAAGAATCTGACAAAGAGCCTATACTTAAGGTTTTGAGTTTTTTAACTGTTGTAGCAGTTTTACTCTGAAGTCCTCCTCCGCTTTATAAAATGCAACTTGCTTCTTAATCGGGAGAATCTTTTGAATCTCTAAGTAGAAAGATTTGTCGAGCTTAACAATTGCTTCATCGTAGAATGAAAAGAGATCCAAAAGAGTCTTTACTCCTCTTTCGTTCATAGTTTTGTTTCTACCGTCCATATAATTATTAAACCCGGTTATACATGAACGACGTTTCGCTGTGTATAGTTCTCTGGTTTCCAGATATTTTAAATATACCGGCCAAAATAAATCCGCCTCTTTTTGGGTGAGATCCAGAACGCTTTTGAGGTATGCAGTTTTTGCCATTGTTACCTCTTTAATTTTTGAAATCTCAGCCCCATTATTGTTGGACCTGTTTTGGGCAAACCCGTAGAGAGAGATTAATCCGGAGATTAAAATCAAAGTAAACTTTTTCATCCTAATCGATTAATCCAATTGCAGATACATCAATTTCATTATGTTTGAGATACTCAATTATTTCGTCTGGAGTAAGCTCCGACATCTCTTTTTGAGGTTCGGATCCTGTAACAGCGTCGCTGTTATACTCTTTGTATATTTCATTATGCGCCTGCTCGGCAGATTCGTTACCGAACTTTAACATTGAGATCGTCCCAAACACAAAGACCAAAGCCGCTGCAGCAGATGTAATGAGTGCATAGCGGATACCCGACCTTCCAAAAACCTTTGGCTTCGGGTTGGAGACCTTTTTCATAACATTTCGTTCCAGTTGGTCAAAGTAACCATCGGGGACTGAAAAAGGATTCTCTTTTAAATGTTTGTTATCAATATTGTTTTCCATCATACTATTTGACACTTATTGTTTTAAAAAGATTAAAGAAGGCCCTTCATTTCCTCCTCAATTTTGGAGTGAGCGTGATGGTACGATGCCTTAAGCGCTCCCACTGAGGTGTTTAAAATTTCGGACATATCTTCATACTTCATCTCCTCGAAATACCTCAAATTGAATACCAAACGCTGTTTTTCCGGTAGTTTTAGGATAGCTTTATGCAGAGCTTTCTGTGCTTTGTCTCCATTAAACCATGAGTCAGCCTCAAGCGCGTTTTCAAGTTGCTTTGAAATTTCATCGAGAGATATAAAGTTGCGTAATTTTTTTCGTTTTAAAAAGGTTAATACTTCATTTGTTGCAATTCTGTACAGCCAGGTGTAAAGCCTGCTCTCCTCCCGAAATTCGGGAAGTGCATTCCAGGCTTTTAACAGGGTGTTCTGAGTGAGATCATTCGCATCTTCGTGGCAGATCACCATTTTACGGATATGCCAGTAGATACGTTCGCTGTATTTTTTGACGATAAGACCATAGGCGTATTCGCGCCTACCATCCCTAAAAAGGGTTAACAGATCTTTATCGTCCATAAGGTCTGCGGTTTTTTTATTTTTTACTTAAAACTCTTTGTACAGCTTTAATAATATCTGCAGAACCGAGGTTATATGCCTTCATCAACTCAGAAGGTTCTCCGCTCTGCCCGAACCGGTCATCAACAGCCACATGCTCGGTAAATACCGGATAGTTGCCTGACAAAAAGTCGCTTACAGCCTCTCCCAAACCACCGGCAATAAGATGCTCTTCGGCAATTACCACCGCTTTTGTCCTGGACGCAGATTCTAAGACTGCATTTTTATCCAAAGGTTTAATTGTATGAATATTTAAAATATCGGCAGATATTCCCGCTTTCTCAAGCTCGATTCCCGCCTGTATTGCCTCCCACACCAGGTGCCCTGTTGCAATAATTGTCACATCGTTTCCATCGGCCAGTTTTATTGCTTTTCCGATTTCAAAGGATTGGTTCTCGGGGGTGAAATTCGGAACGGAAGGTCGTCCGAAACGAAGATATACAGGACCATTATGCTTGGCTATGGCAATTGTTGCCGCTTTTGTCTGATTATAGTCGCAGGGATTAATAACTGTAAGACCGGGCAGCATTCTCATTAACCCGATATCCTCCATAATCTGGTGTGTTGCACCATCCTCTCCAAGAGTAATTCCTGCGTGCGAAGCGCAGATCTTGACATTTGTGTGAGAGTATGCCACTGCCTGACGGATCTGGTCATAAACCCTGCCGGTGGCGAAGCTGGCAAAAGATCCGGCAAAAGGGATTTTCCCGCTGAGAGCCAATCCGGCTGAAAGTCCTATCATATTTGCCTCAGCAATACCACATTCGTAAAAACGATCCGGAAACTCTGCCGCAAAAGCATCCATTTTAAGTGACCCAACCAAATCGGCACAAAGTGCAACAACATTAGGATCCATCTTTCCGGCCTCCAGCAGTCCTGCCCCAAAACCGGAGCGCGTATCTTTATTTCCTGTATTTATATACTCTTTCATAATACTCATTTTAAAAATCTCCCAAAGTCTCTTCTAGTTGTGCAAGTGCTTTAACAGTTTGATCGGCGTTTGGAGCCTTGCCGTGCCAGTGGTGGGTGCCCGACATAAAGTCGACACCTTTGCCCATGACTGTTTTCATAAGCAGCATTTTCGGTTTTCCGTTCCCGGCAGATGATTTTGCTTTTGCAAAAGCCTCAGATATCTGCTCGAAATTATGGCCATCTGCTTCAATACACTCCCAACCGAATGCCTCCCACTTGGCTCTCAAATCTCCAAGATTCATAACCTCGCCAACAGGTCCGTCAATCTGCTGTCCGTTGTAATCGGTAATTACAATCAGATTATCAACTTTTTTATGAGCTGCAAACATCGCTGCTTCCCATATCTG
Source organism: Bacteroidales bacterium (assembly GCA_017848635.1). Classification (GTDB taxonomy): domain Bacteria; phylum Bacteroidota; class Bacteroidia; order Bacteroidales; family UBA932; genus JAFIHK01. The sequence goes on from JAFIHK010000010.1 coordinate 22,796, forward strand.
CCCCTCCTGACTCTCACCGTCTCCAATAAGAGCGTAAACGAAGTTCTTATCGTTGTTAAGTTTTTTTGCAAGTGCTGCTCCTGTCGCTACAGAAAGTCCCTGACCAAGTGAGCCTGTTGAGATGTGTACCCCCGGAACACTCCATTCAACCGATGGGTGGCCCTGAAGTCTTGAGCCGAATTTTCTGAATGATGCAAGTTCCTCTTTGCCGAAATAGCCGCTCCTTGCCAACACACTGTAGTAAACAGGTGAGAGGTGCCCTGCCGAAAGAAAGAACATATCGTACCCTACGCCGTCGGCTTTCCAGCCCGAAGGGTTATGATTCATTACTTTGAAAAAGAGAGTAGTGAGCACATCGGTGCTGCTTAGCGATCCTCCCGGGTGTCCGGAAGCTGCTGCATTAACCATTCGGATAATGTCGCGCCTTACCTGTGAGGCGATTTTTGATAAATTGTCTATATTTTTCATTACGATTTCTGTGCTGAATAATCAGCAAAGATACTTCAAACAGATTATTATGGCAATTTTATTTATCTTTGCACAAGTTTTAACGCACTAACGCTAATATGAAGAATATAAGGAACTTTTGTATAATTGCCCACATAGATCATGGAAAAAGCACACTGGCCGACAGATTGCTCGAGTGTACCAATACTCTCAACGAAAGGGAGATGGAAGCACAGGTACTCGACTCTATGGATCTCGAAAAGGAGAAGGGGATAACAATCAAAAGTCACGCAATACAGATGGAGTATTTTCATGAGGGAGAGAAGTATATTCTTAATCTTATCGACACTCCTGGCCACGTAGACTTCTCCTATGAAGTTTCAAGGGCAATAGCATCGTGTGAAGGGGCCCTGCTGGTTGTTGATGCTACCCAGGGGATTCAGGCTCAGACAATATCAAATCTCTACCTTGCTCTGGGGCACGATCTGGAGATTATCCCAGTACTGAATAAGATAGATATGGATGCTGCAATGATAGAGTCCGTTAAAGATCAGATAATTGATCTTATAGGCTGTGATGATGAAGATATTTTACTGGCAAGCGGAAAGACAGGCGTTGGAGTACCGGAAATTCTGGAGGCAATTGTAAAGAGAGTTCCTGCTCCCAAGGGAGAAGAGGATGCTCCGCTTCAGGCTCTTATTTTTGACTCTGTTTTTAACTCCTTCAGGGGTATCATAGCATATTTTAAGGTTGTTAACGGAGTAATCCGAAAAGGGGACAAAGTTAAGTTCTTCAATACCGGTAAAACATACGATGCCGACGAGGTCGGAATATTGAGGCTAAAGATGGTACCTACCGGAGAGGTGAGAACAGGCGATGTGGGTTATATAATTTCGGGAATTAAAACGGCAAGCGAGGTAAAGGTGGGAGATACTATCACCCACGTGGAGAGACCCTGTTCAAAGTCTATTGCAGGATTTGAAGAGGTAAAACCTATGGTTTTTGCCGGGGTGTATCCCGTTGTGGCAGATGAGTATGAGGATCTTAGAACTTCTCTCGAAAAGCTTCAGCTTAACGATGCTTCTTTGGTTTTTGAACCGGAATCGTCACTTGCTCTCGGTTTTGGTTTCAGATGTGGTTTCCTGGGGCTCCTTCATATGGAGATTGTGCAGGAGAGGCTCTACAGAGAGTTTGATATGGATGTTATAACCACTGTTCCCAACGTTTCATATAAAGTATATACCACACAGGGAGAGACTCTGGATGTTCACAATCCTTCGGGACTACCGGCCGTTACTCTTATTGACTACATTGAGGAACCCTATATTCGTGCTCAGGTAATCTCCAAATCGGAGTATTTTGGTGCGATTATGAAGCTCTGTCTCGATAAAAGAGGTATTCTCGTGAGCCAGCATTTCCTCACAAGTGAAAGGGTAGAGCTCAATTTCGATATGCCTCTTGCTGAGATTGTTTTCGATTTTTACGATAAACTTAAGTCTGTTTCCAGAGGATATGCCTCATTTGATTATCATGTAACAGGCTATAAGGAGGCAGAGCTTGTAAAACTAGATATTCTGCTGAACTCTGAACAGGTTGATGCTCTCTCCAGTCTTATTCATCGTGATCACGCCTATGACTTTGGCAGGAGGATGTGTGAAAAACTTAAAGAGCTTATTCCCCGCCAGCAGTTCGATATAGCCATTCAGGCTGCAATCGGAGCAAAGATTATTGCTCGTGAGACAGTCAAGGCCGTGAGAAAGGATGTAACTGCAAAATGCTACGGTGGAGATATCTCGCGTAAAAGGAAACTTCTCGAAAAGCAGAAAAAGGGTAAAAAGCGTATGAGGCAGATCGGTAATGTAGAGGTGCCTCAAAGTGCTTTTATGGCCGTTCTAAAACTGGACTAATTGACAGTATAACTCTTTGAGAATGGGGTTCCATCAGAAAGGAATCCCTCAACTTTTATATTGAGTTGGTTCTCTTTGTCGTCTGTATAAAATTCAAAGAGGGAGACCCCTAGTAAATCTAAATTCAAGCTGGGGTTCCAGTATAAGGTTCTCCGATAGTCAGGAATAGGTGAGTGGAGCCTTTCGTATGACTTATAATTTGGTGCCGAAAATCGCTTCTCGGGTTGATAACCCAGGGGATAGATCTTTCTGATATTGGTGGCGCTCTTCTTCTCCAGTCCTCTTCCTCTCCTTGTGGTGATCAGTATGGCCCCATTTGAGGTCTTAAACAGTGATGCCGAATTTCCCCTCAGATATGCGATATTCTCAGCATCCTGAACCTGCATTCCATATTGAAAGAGTAGTTCGGTACTGCTCCACTGCATATTATCTACAAAAAGTAACGGCTCTGTAGGTCCGTTTAGTGTGTTGCCCCTTGTGGAGTATAGAACCTCACCCGATTTATACAATCCGGGGAATGCAATTACAAGATAATCAGCAATCATCATGTGGTCAAACTCCTGAAGTTCGGTTCTGTTTTTCAGTTGAGACTTATTAAATGTACTGAGGTAGGGAGATGGATTGTATCTGGGGTTCATGTTGTACTTTTCGCCCTTTACATATATCTCCTTCAGATTTCTTTTGGTAACCCCCTTCTCCTCACTATCCGATTTTAAGAGAGAGTCGTTCGAACCGGGGATGGCTGTTCGTTTAAAATCGGGAAGTCTTCGTTGCCAGCGGGCAAATGAGGGGAAGCGCTCTTCATCAATTTCGAGAGAGTATAACTGCCCTCCGTTTTTCCCAGAGGTAGCCAGTAAAAATGAGGTACTGTCGGGGAAATCGAGTCCCTCAATTTTAAACCTTGAGTCATTAAGCACATATGCCTGCTTGAGATTTATCGAAGGAGCATATAGCATCAGAACCTTATTTTTTACTGCTCTGTTGAACATTCCCGTAACTCTGCCGGATATAGTTTGAGAGTACTCCCGTTCGAACGGAGTAACCTCGGGGGTGAAGTTGCGCAGTGCAGATGTCATCATCAACAGATCCATATATCGCTCTCTATCCGGATTGGCATCGTTGAAATAGTAACCCGGATCAACCACCTCATCCGAGAGGTGCGAAGAGAGCATGGTGAAGGAGTATAGATTTTCGGCATTGGGATCCTGTTTCTCACTTTTTAGATTTGTTACAGATACCGAAAAGTTACCTGTGAGCGGTTTAAGCTCACCGTCATTGACAGATACCCGCACCTCGACCCTCTCTCTCTTGTCATAACTATTTTTGTTAGTCGAGATTACAATGTTGGGTCTGGTTTTGTCATAAATATAAAAGAGTCTTCTTGAGATAACACTGTCACTTCTGTCGCAGATATCTGCACAGTTTATTCCAGGAGGTAACCCCCCCTTGTCAAGGATGAATATCTGCCCGCTGTTTGCGATCTCTTTTGAGAAGTATACGAGATTTTGGCTTGATAGTTTTACAGTCAGTCCCTCTCTGACAGAGTCTGGCAGATTTCTGAACTTTACAGTAAGTGCTACTCTGTTGCCTATGTTATTCAAAGATATCGCTGCTCCGGATGTTTCCGGATCGGGAAGTTTAAAGCGTTGAATTTCACCCGATTTGTTTCTGGCTAAAATATAATAACCGCTTACTGGATTGTTTATTGACAGCACACCCATTCCGCTGTGTTTCGTATATACTGAATCTATAAAGGTTCCCTCGGGGCTGTAGAGTGCTCCGGATAAATCTAAAGGGTTCTCGAATTCATCTTTTATGCTGAATGCCACTTTTGATACCTCTCCCGCAAAGTATCTGCCCCCCTCCGGAAAGTACCTTATAGTAAATCCACTGTTTTGTGTTTTGGATACCGGAGTGTTGTTGCCCTGTGCGCTGGAAGGGGTAATTACCGGTATCTCCTTGGCGTAGATATAGTTGTTTGGAAAGTTCTGCATCCATCGGGTGTAGGCTCTTAAAATGTAGAGGCCCCTTTTCAAAGTATCAGGAATTTTGAAACTGCCTGCAAAACCACTCTCACTTAATTTGATCTTTATTTTATTTTCAAAATTATCTCCACGAAGCTCCACATATATGAACCTGCTGTTTTCCAAAGTCGAATCAGGATTTGCATTAAAGAGGTAACCTTTAAACCAGATCTCCTCTCCGGCAAAGTATGTAGTTTTATCGGTGTGCAGATAGAGTTTTTCACCGGTATCTATGTAAGAGGCTCTTTTTGTTTGGGAGTTAATAAGAGATGAAGAGAGGCAAATGATAGTAATTATTGCCAGTTTCTTTGCGAAAAGCATAGGATTATAAATATTTAACTCAAAAGTAATCAATATGTTTGAACATTACAATTTATATAACTTTAGTTTATAATAATTCAACAAATTTGAAGTTAAAATAATTAAGGAGGCTTAAGTAATTATATAATAGAATGATAGATGGATTTTGTCAGGTTTAATTATTTGAATAGGTAATAATTATTAATATATTTGTCCCATTATGAAACGTATTATCATTTTAGGAGATGGGATGGCCGATGAACCATTGGAGGCTCTCGGGGGCAAAACTCCGCTTGAGTATGCCCGGACTCCCAATATGGATATGCTGGCAAAGTTGGGGGTAAACGGAACATTGGAAACGGTTCCTCAAGGTTTTGCCCCCGGCAGTGAAATTGCAAATATGACTTTGCTGGGTTACGATGTTGAGAACGAATTTGAGGGTAGAGGATCTCTTGAGGCTGCAAGTATCGGAGTAGATTTAGAAGCGGGAGATATGGCGCTCAGGTGTAATCTTATTACCATATCTAATGGGTTGATAAAGAATCATTCGGCGGGTCATATATCAACGGAAGAGGCTGGTGTACTTATAGATTTTCTAAATGATAAACTTGCCAATGATAAAATAAGATTTTACAAAGGAGTTGCATATCGGCATCTGCTGGTGATAGCTGGAGGGGATAAAAGAGTTATCTGCACACCTCCACACGATGTCCCCGGTACTCCGTTTAGTGATGTAATGATAAAAGCAACAGATAGCTCGGCTGGTCAGACGGCTGAGGTTCTCAATTCATTGATAATTAGATCTCAAAAGCTACTGGAATCGCACCCCGTTAATATAGAGAGGATTAAATTGGGGAGGGATCCTGCAAACAGCATATGGCCATGGTCTCCCGGGTATCGTCCGGCAATGAAGAGCATTCCGGAGAAGTTCCCCTGGATCGGCAGCGGCAGCGTCATTTCTGCAGTTGATCTCATTAAGGGTATAGGTGTTTACGCCGGACTTGAATCAATTGAAGTTGACGGTGCTACCGGACTCTATGATACAAATTATGAGGGTAAGGCTGCCGCTGCTATTGAAGAGTTAAGGAGAAAAGATTTTGTTTTCCTTCATATTGAAGCGAGCGACGAGGCGAGTCATGAGGGGGATATTGCATTAAAAATTAAAACGATAGAGGACCTGGACAGAAGGGTGGTGGGTCCGCTTTTCGAAGCAGTTAAGAATTTTGACGATGCTGTCTCAATCGCAGTTCTTCCCGATCATCCGACATACTGTCGTTTAAAAACACACGTTAGAGAGTGTGTTCCATTTTTGATCTACAACATAGATCTTGAGCCGGATTCCGTTATGCAGTATAATGAAAGGGCTGCTCGGAACGGGTCTCTGGGAAGTCTTAAAGGCAGCGAATTCATAGAACTTTTTTTGAAACAGGGTATTTAGTATGAAATATTACAGCACATCGGGGAGCGCTCCCCTTGCCACTCTCGAAGAGGCGGTTGTAAACGGGCTCGCTCCCGACAAGGGGCTATATCTGCCCGTGAGTATACCGCAGATAGATAGGGCTTTTTTAAGAGAACTCCCACACCTCTCTTTGCCCGAAGTTGCATATGGGGTTGCAACTGTATTATTTGGTGATGATATTGATAAATCGGAACTTAAAAGAATAGTCTTCGAAACGATGAGTTTCGATATTCCACTCACGACGGTGGAAAAGAATATCTATTCACTCGAACTTTTCCACGGCCCCACAGCTGCATTCAAAGATGTCGGGGCCAGGTTCATGGCAAGAGTTCTCGGATATTTCACCAGGAAGGAGAGAGAGAGGAGGATAACAGTGCTGGTTGCAACTTCGGGAGATACCGGTAGTGCTGTGGCCAATGGGTTTCTCGGCGTCCCGGGGGTAGATGTGATTGTACTTTATCCCGAAGGGCTTGTAAGCGATATCCAGGAGAAGCAGTTTACCACATTGGGACAGAATGTAACAGCGCTTGAGGTTAGGGGCACTTTTGACGATTGTCAATCAATGGTAAAGAGCGCCTTTATGGATTCCGAACTTAAAAAGAGCCTGAATCTGACATCGGCAAATTCAATAAATATTGCCAGGTTCCTCCCTCAGTCGTTTTACTACTTCTATGCCTATGGGCAGATTAAATCAATTTTCGATAAAAGAGATATCAGCGAGATTCCGGAGGTTGTATTTTCAGTTCCGAGCGGAAATTTCGGGAATCTTTGTGCCGGACTTGTTGCAAAAAGAATGGGGCTCCCTGTCAAACGGTTTATTGCTGCTAATAACTCAAATGACATAGTATGCAAGTATCTGGAGTCGGGTAAGTTTGAGCCAAGAGCCTCGGTTGCTACTATTGCAAATGCTATGGATGTAGGTAATCCCAGCAATTTTGAGAGGATTCTCGATCTATGTTCAGGATCTCATGAGGCTGTAAAGATGGAGATATCCGGAAAAGCGTACAGCGACAGCCAAATTGCCGAGACCATTACCGGATTGTATAATAGAACTGGATATTTGGCCGATCCTCACGGTGCCTGTGGATACAGGGCTTTAAGTGAGAGCCTCTCCAATGGGGAGGTGGGACTCTTTCTTGAGACTGCTCATCCGGCAAAATTCAGAGATACAATACTTGATATTGCAGGTTTAGAGGTTGAGATACCCGAACGTTTAGCCGCATATATGCGCGGCAAAAAGCAGAGCATACCGATTTCTGCCGGATACGACGCCCTCAGGAGTTTTCTAAAACAATCTCATAGGTGATTGTCATCGCTTTTTTGTAAACGGCAGATACTCCGCAATATCTCTCCTGGGAGAGCTCGATAGCCTTCTGGATCTTCTCCCGGTCAAGATCTTTACCGCGGAACTTGTATATAACATTCATTTTGTTGTAGTGCTTAGGATGTTCCTCGGTTACATCCGCTTCGATTTTTATATCGAAATCTTCTATTTCGACTCTCATCTTATTCAGAATTGATATTACATCTATTCCCGTACATCCGGCCAATGCTGCAAGCATAAGCTGTTTCGGCCTTGCGCCGCTGTCGCCTCCTCCGATGCTCTCGTCGGCGTCCATAGCAATTTTGTGTCCACCTACATTTGCCTCAAATGCAAAACCTTTATTCCATTTAGTTTCTACTGTATGTTTCATTGCAAAAATGTTTAATCTCTGTTGTAAAGATATAGTTTTGTTTATAATGTGAAGAATTTTGGTTACTTTTAATAAAATGATTCACTGATATGAAGTGCTGTATATGCCTTATCGCACTATTGTTCCTTGGAACAGTTGAAGGGTATTCTTCGGGTAGAGATTCGCTCCGCAAAGCGCCCCTTGCCGGAGGAGAGAAACTCTATCTGCATACGGATAAAAATAGATATCTGCCTGGAGATACTATATGGATGAGGGGCTATCTTTTAAACTCCTCTTTATCTCATCAGGAGATTCTCAGCGGATTCATTTATGTAGAGTTGTACGGTGAAAATTTTGTTAAAAGAGTAAAGATCAAAGACTCAGAAAATGGATTCTCCGGCTTTTTGAGTATTCCCGACACATTGAGCGGAGGAAACTACAGACTGAGGGCATATACACGCAGAATGCTCAACTTTCCAGCGGACTTCATTTATCAGAAGGTAATAGTTGTAAAGGAGCAGAAGGAGAGGGTATTACAGGTTTTAAGCGATAAAGATTTTGATCTTCAGTTTCTGCCTGAAGGGGGCAGATTTTTTTCCGGAATTCCGGCCAGAATTGCCTTTAAGGGGATTAAGAGTGATGGGTTCCATGCAGATATATCTGGGGTATTGTATAGCAAAGAGGGGCAGAAGATACTCTCCTTCGCTTCGGTGTACAACGGAATGGGCTTGATACAGCTTCCAAATCCGGATACATCGGGATATTATGTAATGGCATCCGTAAATGGCGGGCCTCCTGTAAGATTTGAGTTTCCTTCACCCGAAAATAGCGGAGTCTCCGTTATGGTTTCAAAAAGGGGCGGAAGAATACTCACAGACTTTGTCTCATCGGGAGTGGATGTGGAAGGTATGACTCTGGAGCTATCTAACGGAGAGGATATCCTGTATTCAAAAGTTATCGGGAATGGTAGCGAACGCTGTATGTTCGATCCTAATTTGATCCCTTATGGAGTGAACAGTATTGCCGTTAGACATAAAAACGGTGATATTCTGGCCGAGAGATTGTTCTTTAACTATACTTCGCGGAATATTAATCTGTTGCACAATCTGAACAAAGAGAATTTTGGCGTAAGAGATTCTGTCGGAGTTAGATTTCTGATGAAGGGACTCTCGGGAGATACTCTCAATGGAAATTTTTCGGTTTCTGTCGCCGAAGTTAACTCTTCCGGAGTAAAGCCGGCAGATGAAAATATTCTCTCCTATATGGAGTTATCGGGTAAGGTCAAAGGATATGTTGAGGATGCCGGGTTCTATTTTTATGATATTACCCCCGAGAAGGAGAGAATGATGGATCTCCTTATGATGACTCAAGGGTGGCGATACTATTGCCAAACAACGACTTTTCTGTATGAAAAAGAGCTCTCTCAGTCGATATCGGGTACTCTGAGCGGGCTGTTTTCAAAAGATGTAAAAAACGCCATTCTTATGGTAATTGCTCCTCAGATCAATTTCAGACAGGCATATATTATGGATTCCGATAACAGGTTTAAAATTGAGGGTCTGGATTTTCATGACAGTACCTCTTTCATTGCCGGGGTGAGCGGACGCAGGGGTGGACAGCTTTACGGTCTGACTCTCGACAGGGAGGAGTTTCCGTCTGTACTGAAGATAAGAGAACGAATAGTAGTTAAAAACAGGATTGGAGATACTCTCAATAAGGTTGAAATTAAGGATGACCCTTCGGTTGAAAAGAGAAAGCTCAACGAAATTTATGTTAAGAGTGATGCAAAAAACCGGATTACTCCAAAGTACAATCCTTCGATAATGCTCTCCTCCTTTTCAAGGACTCAGTTGAAAGAGAGGGAAGAGCTCTCAAACTTTGATCAGATGGCGCTTATGGATTATCTTGTATATGCTTATCCCGGTCTAATTATTGGAGACGCCGGCCAGATTGTCAGGGCAGATTTTAAAAACAGCACACAGTCTGCAGGAATCAGTTCTAAAGACTCTACATCCGGCGGCCCAATAAACGATTCTCCGTCATATTCCGGAAGAGTATTGTTATCCACAAGGCAAACAAATATGCTGGGGCCGCAGGAGCCAATGTTATATGTAGATAATATTCAATGGAATTCAACTGCTCAACTTGATGAGATTGGGATGACGGTAAATGATGTTGAGAGTGTGGCTTTTTTAAGAGGAACTTCAGGCGCTATGTATAACACCCTTAGCGGAGTGATTTTGATTACAACAAGGAGGGGGCGGGGTGTTTCTGAAAAAAGGGGTACAAATATAGACAAGGTTATACCACTTGGTTACCAGACAAATGTCAGGTTCTATTCGCCTAAATACTCAACATATCAGGAGATGTCAAATTCAAAGCCGGATGAACGGAGAACTCTTTACTGGAACCCTTGTATTAAAACCGATATCGGTTCCGGAGAGGCTAAATTCGGGTTCTTTACAGGGGATAAGAGGGGAGAATTCGGTGTGCAGATAGAGGGATTATTAAATTCAGGAGAGTCTTTTGTAAATTATTTTAAAATTATTGTCAATTAAATTATCTGACACATAGTAGAATAGGATAAAATGTAATACAACAGGTAAAATTAAATTTGCGAAGTTAACGAGCTATTGTATTATTTTTGTTAAGGTTCGCCATTGCTATGGATAAGATCAAATCATTTGTTGAAGGTGTAAATTCTCGCTCTTTAAGTGCGTTTGATGTACTATTCAAGCTGCACTACAGAGAGTTGGTTTACTTTTCGAGTATCATCTGCGGCTCGGTACAGGACGCCGAGGATATTGTGCACGATGTTTTGATCCAGTTGTGGGAGAGCGCATATAAATTTGAAAATCATATAGCCTTACGTTCGTTCCTCTATACAAGCACAAAAAACAGAACTATAAATTTTGTCAAAAGGCACAATAAGCAGCTCAATGATATATCATTTCTTGATCTCCGGGATAATAACGAATCCATAATCGTAGCAATTACCGATGCCGAGGTGCTGTCGCTCATAAATCTGGCTATTACAAGACTCCCGTCGGAGTGCGCAAAAGTGATGAAGCTTATTCTTCAGGGGTATTCATCGGCAGAAATAGCTGTGATGCTCGATCTGGCGCAGAGTACTGTGAGGGCACAGAAGAGAAGGGGGATCTCTCTGTTACGTAAATATCTGCCCAAGGAGGCATTTCTCTTTTTTATCACATTTTTTTAAAATTATATAGTCATTTCTCCGGGCTCGATTGCTCTATTCAAAAGAGATCGGATTTTATGACTGGTTTTGAAAAAATATCTGAATCGGCACTTCGTTGCTTCAAGCGGTTAATGCTTGGCGAGGAGGGGGCTGAAGATTATGAGATCTCAGATAGTGAGAGAAGAATAATCGAAAAGTATTCCGATGAGAGTAGTTTAAACAGAGAGTTAGATATATTCAACTCTATAGACTATTCGAAGGCCTATTCAAAATTTTTAAATGCAGTTAGAAAGTCCAAGCGGGAGCGGAGGTCAAAATTGTTCTTAAGAGCAGCAGCAGGTATTGCTGCCGCTGCCGTAATCGCTGTCGCCTTAGTCATCGGGGGAGTTTTCAGATATAGCGGAGGGGTGACTATTATAAATAAATATGCTGTCGGTGACAGCAAGAGGGTATTGCTTATAACTCCGGATGGTGAGACATATTCAACTTCCGGAGATATAAAGGTCGAAGGCCAAAAGGTGATTGCCGCTAAAAGAGATCTGCTCTCCAAAAATGAAACAGAGCCTAGGGTGTCAAAAATAAATGAGTTGATTACTCCCGAAGGTGTCAGGCAAAAGATTACACTTCCCGACGGATCGGTGGTTTGGCTCAATGCAGGGAGTTCGCTCAAGTTCCCTTCGGAATTTGAAGATTCTGCCAGGGTGGTTGCACTATCGGGAGAGGCCTTTTTTGATGTCACAAAATCTGCAAAACGATTCATTGTAAAGATTGCAAATGCCGATGTAAGGGTTTACGGAACAACCTTTAACATCTCCTCATATAGTAACGCTTCTGTTTCCAATGTATCTCTCTATACAGGGTCTGTAGGTCTAAGAAGCGAAAGGGGATCGCTGATGCTCTCCCCCGGCTTTTATGCAGAATTGAACAATATCAATCTCACTATTTCCGAACCGAAAGAGAACTTTTCAGATTCGCCTGACTGGATGCGAGGCAGAATGGAGTTCTTCTCTCAGCCGCTAAACAAGGTCTTTGAAGTCATTGGAAGGTGGTATAATATTGATTATGAGCTAATGAATGGCGCCGAAGATCTTGAGGTTACAATAACTATCTCCGATAAAACCAGCCTGGAAGAGTTGATAGAACTGTTTAAGATGACGCAGAATATTTCGGTATTGCGGAACGACAAAAAATTAATAATTGCAAAGAACAGATAAAAAAAGATGTAACTGATGTGCAGATCAGTTACATCCGGAAAACAGATCTGAATAACCTATAATCAAATCTTTAACAAAACTATGAAAAAAAAGCCATTAATTATTAACTGCACCGTAAAACTGGCATCATTTCTTCTGATGTTTCTATTGCTCTCTCCCGGGAAAGCCTATGGGAAAGATGTTACAACAGAATCGTCGCAGCAAAAGGTAACCCTCAACATAAAAGAGGAGACCCTTACAAATGTGATCCAGTCTATTATCAAACAATCGGGTTGCGAAATTGTTTTTTTCACAGCCCAAACATCTGCGGTCAAGTGCCGCAACATTTCACTAACCTCCGAAACTGTCGACAAAGCACTTGAGATTGTTCTCAGGGGAACAGGGCTTTCGTTCCGGAATCAAAACGGAAAGTATGTAATTATCCAGGCACCTGCCGATACCGGCCAAAAGGATAAACCCGTAAAAGAGATCACCGTATCGGGAAGAGTTACGGACTCTGGAGGAGAGCCCCTTCCTGCGGTAAATATAGCAGTGAAGGGAACAAAGAGAGGCACAAATACCGATATCGACGGTAAGTACAAATTAAGTGTGCCGGCAACAGGAATCACCCTTCAGTACTCGTTTGTAGGGATGGAAACCAAGGAGGTTAAAATAGCCGCCACTTCAAATACAACACTGAATATAATACTCAGAGAATCTGAGAATACTCTTAAAGAGCTCACATTCGTATCTACCGGTTATCAGAAAATGAACAAACGGGATATGGTTGGGGCTCTTTCTACTATTAAGGCCGATGATGTACTTCGTCCGAATTATGTCTCTATCGACCAGATGCTGCAGGGGGTAGTTCCGGGAATGATTGTAACAAATTCCAGCGCACGTGTTGGAACCGCACCAACTATTCAGATCCGCGGTACCTCTACACTTCTCGGAGACTCATCACCTCTTTGGGTAGTAGATGGAATTATTCAGGAGGATCCTATAAAAATCACAGCAGCTACTGTACTCTCCGATGATATGAAAAATATCATAGGGAATCAGGTTTCCTGGCTCAATCCTCAGGATATCGAAACAATTACCGTTCTTAAAGATGCCTCGTCGACTGCAATATACGGCTCAAAGGCATCTAACGGAGTCATTGTTATTACGACAAAACAGGCAAAAGGGAGTAGCGACAGACTCACAGTAAACTATACCGGAAGTGTAACGGTAAATGCAAGACCAAATTATGGTCAGTTCAATATGATGAACTCCCAAGAGAGAATTCAGTTTTCCGATGAGGTATTTGCCTCTGGAGTCCCATACTCTTCGGTCCCTTATTATGACTATTATAGCTATGAGGGAACAAAAAGGCTTCTAATCGAGGGGTATATTAATCAAAGCGAGTTCAATGCAAAGAGAACCTTTTTTGAAACTGCAAATACAGATTGGCTTAAACTGCTTACAAGAAATGCGATAAGCCAGAATCACAATATAAGTATGTCCGGAGGTTCAAATAAGATGAGCTTCACAGCATCACTTGCGTACTCAAACCAACAGGGGCAGGAGATAGGTAACGACTCAGAAAGATACTCCGGCAGATTGGCTACAACTTATAAAATAAGCGAGAGAGCCAGATTGAATATATCTATGTCGGGAAGTTTTGTGGAAAACACAGGGTTCGGGTATGGTGTAAATCCGTTGAGTTATGCCATAAGCACCAGCAGAGCTATTCCGGCGTATGATGAGAACGGGGACCTTGCATATTACCAAAAGTCTAGAACATATAAATATAATACTATCCAGCCTTCTTTAGGGTATAACATTATTAATGAGAGGAATAATTCATCTACCAATAGTGTAAATATGAGATATTCGGCAAATGCCGATTTGACCTGTAACATCCTTCCGTGGTTAACTTACAATTTTACCGGCGGATATAACTATTCCAGCACCAACCTCTCCACATATATGTCGGAGAAGACATACTATATCGCAAATAACTACAGAGGGTATGACTTCGGAACGGCTCTCCCTGACTCAGATTTCTTCAAGGCTGCAATCCTTCCTTTCGGAGGGGAGTACTTTACCAATGATTCTAGACAAAATACATATAATATCCAGAATAAATTTTCTATGTTCTGGAACTTTAAAAATAACAGCAGGCTTAATGTTCTTATGGGGCACGAACTAAGATCTGCCCAGAATATTTCATTAGCCAATACGGTTTGGGGCTACTCTAAAGAGAGAGGTGAGATAATTATAAAACCGACACTGCCTACCGAACTTGTACCAACTGCAGGTTCTATATATACATATACCGGATACGGGATACTAGATAATATATACTCGAACAGATGGAGGAAAACTAATCAGACAAATAATTTTATGTCTCTGTTTGCAACTCTGGCCTACACATTTGACGAGAAATATGTTCTGAATGCAAGCATCAGAAATGATTTTTCCAATAGATTCGGTCAGGATGTAAACAGAAGAGTCGACCCAACATACTCTTTTGGAATCTCCTGGAGAGTTGCCGATGAAAAGTTTATAAAAAAACATCTTCCACAGATTACTCAGTTGAATATTCGCGCTACATACGGTATTCAGGGTAATGCCCTGACTAACGAGAGTCCGGAACTATTGCTCTACAAACAATCTAAAAAGAGTATATTCAATCAATACCACTCGACTATCAGCAAGATCCCAAATCCTAATCTTTCGTGGGAGAGAACTACAAACTGGAATCTTGGCGCCGATATTATGCTTTTCAATAAGTTAAGCCTGGTGGTGGATTACTACTCAAGAAGATCCAATGCGGTAATCAGCCAGAATATTCCTTATGAGTACGGTATCACTTCAACTACCATGAATGGTGGAATTATCTACAACAAAGGTATTGAAGCCACATTCTCGTTCTCTCCAGTAAATACCAGAGATAAAGGTTTCAGCATAAGCCTTAATACATCTAAGAACTGGAACACGACAGGTCCGGCAATCACCACTACAACCCTTCAACAGTATCTGACAGGAAGGTCCGGAGTGATTATCAAGGAGGGATACCCTTTAAATGCATTTTGGTCATACTCCTTTGCAGGACTTGATCCAACAAACGGAAATCCAAAATTCAACCTTCTGGATACCGATCCTGCTTTAGCAAAAGCCGATCCTACATCTTTTCTGGTCTATTCTGGAGAGACATCTCCATCATTTACAGGTGGTATTAATCTGAATTTCAGGTATAAATCATTCTCGCTTGGAACAAATTTCTCTATGCTGCTCGGAGGAAAGACAAGATTGGCTAATCCATATGCCGACTTCTCATCGGGCTTAAAGCTCCCAACAAGCGAGAGTAATGTAAACCGTCTGTTACTTAACAGATGGAAAAAATCGGGTGATGAACTACACACGAATATTCCTTCGATAAATCCTTCAACTACTGTGCTTACAAGCCTTCCAAACGGCTCTTCCGGCTATCTGGTAGATTTTTGGTCGAATTCGGATGCTCAGGTTGTGGACGCCTCATTCCTTAGATGCAGGAGCATAGATTTAAGCTGGAGGTTGAAAAAGAGCTCTCTTGATTATCTAGGACTTAAGAGCTTATCAGTTACAACTTCACTGAATAATATTTTTGTGATTGCATCAAAAAGGTTTAACGGATTTGACCCCGAGCTAAAAAACAGCGTTTTGCCAAAATCTTTTTCGGTAGCAATATCAATCGGACTATAATTTAAATAGCATTAAAATGAAAAAAATACTTTATATATCGATTATTTTGATTGTAGCCTCTTGCTCAAAATTTTTGGAACCGCAATCTCAAACCGAGTATGTGCCTAGGGATATCAATGCCCTTAGTGAATTGCTAATCGGGGAAGCCTATCTGGACCCTACCAATACAGCTTTTTCTGCATTCGGGTATAATGAAATACTCACTGATGATTGGGCTTGCACGATTGAGAATTGCGTAAATACCAATAATGAATCTAGATATACAAAATACAAGGCTATTTTCGCATGGCATCCTGATATGTTTAAATTGTCAAATGATCTAGGAGTGTATTATAATATCTGGAAAACCTATTATGAGTATATATTGGGTTGTAATGCCGTACTGGATTATCTTGATAAAGTCGAGGGAAGCATAGATGAAAAGAATTATGTTAAGGGTCAGGCACTTGCTCTTCGATCATTCTATTATTTCAATCTGGTAAATCTATTCGGGGAGCCCTATAATTACAATAAAAAAGCACTGGGAGTTCCATTGAAACTCAACAGTAATCTGGATGTAAACTACCCTTCACGAGCTACTGTAGAGGAGGTATATACACAAATGGTAAAAGATCTTAATGAGGCGGAGGCAGCTTTTAGTTTACTGCCGAATAATAAACAGTTCATCAAGGACGGGCGTGTTACTATGCCAATGATCCAATTGATGCAGGCTAGAGTTGCCCTGTTTATGGAGGATTACGACAAGGTCATTACATATGGAAATAAGGTGATCAACGAATGGGGTCTTAAACTATTGGACCTCAATTCATTTGTTTCAACTCCGGCTCAGCCATACTATTCATTTACCAACTATAGCAATCCTGAGGCAATATGGCTTTTTGGATGTAGCCAAGATATGTACAAGTTTACGACAGAGTATATCTATAAATTGCCAAACTCAACTTCTCAGACAAGGAGAATGTTCAATGCGTCACCATCGCTTTTGAACTCTTTCGAGACCTCCGACCTGAGAAAGAACAACTACATTCTAAAGGAGAGTACTACGGTTTCCAACTATGTTCCGGCAGGAAAACTTCCTGTAGGTACTACATATCTTGCCCTATCTACAGAGTTCGGACGGGCATTCAGATTATCTGAGGCGTATGTGATGCTTGCAGAGGCTTACTATATGAAAAACAGACCACAGGATGCAGTTACGATTCTGGAGTCTTTAAGAATCAAGAGGTTTAATTCAAATTCCGGGAATGAGTATAAAGTTCCTTCAGGAAGCGAAACGGGAACAGCTCTATATAACTTTATAAAATCGGAGCGCCGTAGAGAGATGTGTTTTGAAGGACTTAGATGGTACGACCTGAGAAGATGGGGAATGGAGAGCTTTTCACGTGAGTGGAAAGAGGAGGGGGTTGTTGTTGCAACCTTTACTATGGAGAAGAACGACCCGGCCTATACGCTGCCAATACCGTTCGATGTGATTGATCTAAATCCGAATCTGGTTCAAAACAAATTATCAACTCCAAAATATTGATTATGAAAAATATAAATAAATATATTATAATTGCTGTTGCATCTCTGTTGACACTATCCTGCTATAAAGAGGATCCGATTATTCCGTCATCTTCTGAGGGCTCCGATCGATTTACCTTTCCGCAGGGAAGCAGTGACTTCGATTCAGAAGCGGCCAAGGTTTATGATAAATTTGGAGTAAAGATCATCTATAAGGACTACAAGGATGTTGATTTTAACCTTTCGTGGACCTCTCCGGGGTTTGGGAAAGTAGGATACGCTATTCCTCAGGATCAGCAAAAAGAGGCTGTAATGTTTGCTGTTGACCATATTTTCGGAAACCTTACACCTCAAATTACTAAAAAGGTACTCCCTCCATACTTCTATTTGGCAGATAGCGTTTATCAAAAGACTGTTGTGAGCTACCTCGAATATATTTCTGCAACAACTTACAACTATGCGGGGCTCGATTTCTGGTGTTTCACCTGGAATGGAGTTAGACCTTGGACCAAAAACAACAGTGATGGAACGATAACATATAGCAATCAAGTTTATAGACCAAGAAACTCATTCGAATATTTTTACCGTAGAGGAGTTATGTTAAAAGAGATCTACAAGAAAGCGGTAACAATGGGTAACATCAAGGTTCCTGAGGGTTTCAGTTCCGATTTGGATTTTGTTACTGCAGTAAAATCTGCAACAGGAACTGAGAATGATCCGAACTACTATTTGAAAAGAGGTTTTCCGGGTATTATGAATTCTGCTTTAAACTTTAATCTTAGTAAGCTATCTTCAATAACCAGTACAGGGCCTACACAAATCTTCATAGACTATATTCACCTATGTATGAGATATTCAGCAGACTCTATTGAGGTGATTTGTCCTAAAGCAAAATACCCTATTATACACCAAAAGTATCCTATCGTAATAAATTATATGAAGGATAAATATGGAGTGGATCTTGAAAAAATATCAAAAAAACCGCAGATTCCTTAATAAATGAAAAAAATATTGACACTATTGGTGCTCACCGCTATTGCGGGGGGCAGTGCGACAGCTCAATTCCGACTAAATTGTAAGATAAGAGTTATAGGCTCCGTAAACATCACGCTTACAAATCTTAACAATGATACTCTATTTAATGGAGTTGTAAAAAACGGAGAGGAGTTTACTTCAGGGGCGCTTGATATAAAGGAGGATCTCTACAGACTTAGCATAGGAATGATAAAGAGAGATGTGATTCTTAGTAACTCTCCTATCCAGATAAAGGGTTTCGTAGATGCAAAAAATGAGAGTACATCAAATATTCAAATTATGGGTTCCCCTCTGTCGGATAGTTTGCATAATGCTTTAGGGCTATTTAAGAACTGGGGAAGAGGTGCCTGGGATTGGGCTAGGATTGAAAATAGATTCTCGCCGGAGGTTCTCTCCTCTGTAGTAGTGTTGAATGATCATCACTTCGCTCAGAAGTATGAAGTACTTAAAATGCTGAATGATAGCTACTCATATGAGACTAAAAGAAATCTGCTCAGCGGTAGAATAAGAGAGCTATTTACGACTGCCGATAATTTTAAGATAGGAGCAAAGTCAACTGATTTTACACTTCCTGATAGAGATGGTGTAAAACACTCCACTTCACAAATGAGAGGGAAGCTGATTCTCGTTGATTTCTGGGCCTCTTGGTGTGGTCCATGCAGGAAGGAGATGAAGAGCCTTCAGTCAATTTATGAAGAGATTAAGGGAGACGACCTCATATTCATTAGTATATCACTGGATGATAAGAGGGAGGATTGGATCAAAGCTATGGATACAGATAATATTCCCTGGCTGGCTCTATGGGATGACAGCGGTTTCAAAAACACCAAATTTCAGAAACTATATGGCTTTTCTCAGATACCATTTATAATGCTTATAGGAAAAGATGGTAAGATATTGGCCAGAGGATTAAGGGGAGAAGATGTAAAAACAGAAATTTTAAAAAACAGAGATATTAAATGAAAAAGGTTTTAACACTATTTATAACATCAATAGCAGTAATCAGCCTGAATGCGCAGGTAACTCCTGAGGATTATGCAAAATCAAATCTAAAAAAGGGGAGCTGGTACAAAAGTGCACCGGAATCTGGCGTCTATGGGATTGACCTTGATGGGGCAAAGAGATTGGTTAAAGATAGGAAGATAAAAAAGACACCAATTGTAGCCTTGATAGGAAGTGGAATTGATGCCGAACACGAAGCACTTAAGGGCTCTTTGTGGTTCAATCCGAAGGAGAAACCGGACGGGATCGATAATGATAATAACGGATATATCGATGATATCAACGGTTGGAACTTTATAGGGTCGAAAGATGGAGCCACAATGGATTATACAACTAAGGAGGGTATTAGAGAGTGGTTGAGGCTTAAGGATAAATATGCCGATCTATTATTTGACGGAGAGAAATTCTTTAAATATGTGGATGGTAAGCGTCAATACTTAACCACTCCTGTTGATATGAATGAATATAAATATTTTTATAATCTTGTTCTCAATAATAATGCTCCTGTTGCAAAGACATATGCGGGATTTGTTGTGGCATCTATGTTTAAAGAGTATGTGGAGAGATGGAATGTTGAGTTGAAGGAGCGCTTCCCGAACAAAGCTATGACCGAAATTTCACTGGAAGATTTCAAACAGTTTATGGGAGAGAAGAGTATAGAGAAGGACTCTCTCCAGAATCTTGCTTTTGCATTCAGTCATATGTACGGAAGTATGGTTAAGGGATATATGAAAGAGAGCGCTGTTGACTCGAGTTGGAAGATGATCTATAATAATTTTGCAAATAAACAGATAGGATTTTCTCTTAAAAACTATGAGAATGAGTATAAGAGAAGCGTAAATGACAACAGAGCAAGTATTGTTGGGGATAATCCAAATGATATTAATGATTATAGATATGGTAATAATGTTCTCATGACCTCTGCATCGATGTCCGGGACTATGAACTCCGGAATTATTGCCGGAAAGGATGTAAATAATACTGGATTTTCAGGGATCTTTCCGGAAGCAAAGATTATGACATTAGTGACTACTGCTGTGGATGGAGAGCCTTATGTAAAGGATTTGGCTCTGGCTGTAAGATATGCTGTGAAGAACGGTGCTGACATAATTCTTTTGCCATTCCAGTTATCGTTCATTCCTACAGACAAGATGGATTGGCTCTATGATGCAATTGGTGAAGCGGAAAAGCGTGGGATACTGGTTATTGCCCCTGTATGGGAAGCAGGAGAGGATCTTGCGGTTAAGAAATACTATCCATCAAAAGATGGATATAAGGGCAAAGCATTTAAGAATCTAATGATTGTTGCCAACTCCGACTCTACCGGTATCCCTATTCAGCTCTCCAACTATGGAAAAGAGGGGCTCGATTTATTTGCGCCGGCTCATCTTATCTACTCGACACTTCCGGGAGATATATACAAAACTGCTTCATCATCTTCATTCGGGGCTGCTGTAACTGTCGGTTCGGCTGCATTCTTAAAAGCATACTTCCCCGAACTTAACGGAGCTCAGATTCGGGAGATTCTTGTAAAGAACTGTACCGATAGAAAAGGTGTAGAGGTTGAAAAGAGTATTAGAATTAAAGATAATTTAGAGAAAGAGATTTTTATTTTCGAACAACTGTGTGAATCTGCGGGTATTCTTAATCTTAAAAAGAGCGTGGAGGCTGCATTAAATTTTAAAGTGAAGAAATAGAGTTATGGTTAGTAATAATATGTGGTCGAGGATAACAATTACACTTTGTGTTATCCTCCTATCCCTCTCTCCGAACAAATCGTTAGCTCAGTCTACAGTTGCAGTAATTCCTTATGAATTAACAGCTGGAAAGATGATTATCAAGATGTATCTTAATGAAAAAGAGGAGCGTTTCATTTTTGATACGGGGGCGAGTAAAACATCTTTGTCAACCAAATATTGTCAGGAAAACAACTATATTGTTGTAGACTCTACGCTGATAAGTGATGCTACAAGCAATACGTCATACTATAAGATGACAAGAATTGCCTCTTTGCTTACAACTGATAATAAAATCAGGTTTACATCTATCCCAACACTGATTATGCCTGAGCCTTCACCACTGATGTGTCTGAACGTTATTGGAATAATTGGTAGCGATATTCTTCAGAATCTGATATGTACAATTGATCCAAATAGTAAGACAATCACTTTGACAACTGCCGAGAAACCGGTCGCCGAGTCATTAAGATATTCTCACAGGTTTGCGGATAACGGCTTTATGCCTGTATTCTCTCTTTTTCTTAACGGAGTTGAGACAAAAGTTCTTTTTGACACCGGATGTTCTTCATTTATGGCATTGAGAGATAAAGACTTTGAAAATATGAGAAAGTTAAATGTGATAAAGATTGTTAAAGAGGGAGAGGGTGTTACCAGTATAGGACTATCCGGCAAACTCGAGTCAATCAGCAACTATCTTGTTTATATCAAAGATATGAGAGTTGGTCCGGTAAAATTTGCGAATGTAGTCACCGAGACCTCAAATACTCCACTAACTCTTATGGGCACAAGTTTTCTCAATTTTGCCAAAGTGATTATAGATTATCCGAGGAGATTGCTTTACTACCTGCCTTACTCATCAGAGCCAATTACACCTGTATATAAGACTACCAATTTCGGACTTACAATAAAGGATAGAAAACTTGTTGTAACCCATATCTGGAAAAACCTTGAAGGGGTATT
Organism: Bacteroidales bacterium; assembly: GCA_017848635.1. Lineage (GTDB taxonomy): Bacteria > Bacteroidota > Bacteroidia > Bacteroidales > UBA932 > JAFIHK01. The sequence continues at coordinate 44,966 of JAFIHK010000010.1, forward strand.
GTCGGAAGGGGATCTAATCACTCATATTAACGGAGTGGAGACGGGTGTATACGATTTTTGTGACCTCTGTTCTGGGATTAAAGAGTTGAGGGTGCCGGGGAAAAAGATGTTCACAATCAGAAAAAAAGATGGCAAGACTGTAGAGATAGAATACATTGTGGAGAATTTTGAATTTAAATAAAAGAGATGAAAAAAAACATTTTATTATTAATAGTTAGCTTTTTGTCAACGACTCTATTTTCACAGGCTACTGTGACCAAGAGCGAGTCAATTACATATAGAGAGCTTGATGGCCGGATTGTGCTTAAAGTTACTCTGAACGGAATAGAGGGCGATTTTATTCTAGATTTAGCAGGTAAATGTGCTCTCCTGCCAGAGTTTGCCCAAAAGGCAGGAATTACGGACATTCAGCCAGTAACAAATCCTATAGAGAATTATCACTATAAAAAGGTCAAGACTGCCGGAAAATGTACGATTAATACAATTGCAATAGGAAATAACATTTTTGCGAATGCCCTGACCGCGTTTATTATTTCGGATGATTCGGCAGAATATCTCCGGAAAATGGGAATCGCAGGTACAATTGGCGGATCATTGCTGCAGAATGTTGTATTTACCATTGATAAAAAGGGGAAGAGAGTATTTGCATCTACACCCTATAAACCCGTATTTATAAGTACAACAGAGAGAGCAAACTGTAAAATACTACCTGGAGTTACTCCCGAGTTTGAGATATATATAAACGGCAAACCGGTAAATGTAATTCTGGATACATGGGAAAAAGGTCTGGTTTCATTAAGTTCCGAATCACTATTGCCCGCACAGGGTATTAAGAAGGGTTCCGGAAAAATCTCCGGGAGTGGTTACAGTGCCGATATTTCAGCAGTTAAAGCGGTTAGTGCCGATGATATATCTTTTATAAATGTAAAGGTAAAAGATGGCATTGTAACCATTAACCCATCTCTTTCAAAGCCGGTTATAGGACTATCGATGCTAGATTACGGAGTTGTTTCGATCGACTACCAGAGATTCAAGATATATTTCCAATCCTATGACAAGACAATCATAAAAGAGGAGGCAAAGGCAGAATTGGCCAAAATAGAGCCAGGTAAAGTCAATCCAATCACAAAAGATGAGTTTATCGAATATATTTTCAATTACAAGAGTGGAGAGGAGTTCTCCCTTAAAGGAGATAAACCTGTGATTATAGATTTTTGGGCGACCTGGTGCGGTCCATGCAAAAAACTTCTACCTGTAATGGAGAAGCTGGCATTAAAATATAAAGACCGGATTATTTTCTACAAGGTCAATGCCGATTTGGAGAAGGAGTTGTGTTCAAAGTACAATATTAACGCTTTACCAACATTGATTATGGCGGCTCCGGGAAAGGCGCCGATCTTTGAAGTCGGTGATGTATCGGACAAGCTTATAGAGATTATAGAGAATAAGCTTCTTAAATAACAAACATTATATATAGTTACTTTGTGTGGAAGGGGGAGTGATCTTAGGCACTCCCCCTTTTTTATTGATTATAAAGAATTACATTACTAAAATTCAACAGGAAATACTCCATTTAATACACTATATAACACATATATAATACAAGTCAATTAAATAAGAGTATTATGAACTTTAAACAGAGAGGCCGGCCAATAAACATGGCCGGCCTCTCAGAGTGTATTATTAAGGAATATGTGATTATTGATATTTCACAAATTCGATATCGGTTTTCATTCTTTCGGCAAGGTCTTTTCTCTTTGCAGCTTTCTCTAACCAAGACTTAACTTCAGCAGCATTACCCTTACGAGCTGCAATAACAGCTTTAATGTAAGAAGAGTGAGGGCATGCGTGAGAAGCTATAGCTTTTGCAGCTTTATCGTACTGTCCGATGAGGATGTTAGCTATACTTTCGTTAGCTTCGTTTGAGCCTTCGAGTTTGCCTGCAGCAACTGCATATTTACCTTGAAGAAGATCAATAATTGCAGAGTTGTACTTGGCAACTGTAAGGTCCGATTTTGCAAAGTTTTCGGCAGCAGCCTTAAGATCTTTGTCGCGAAGAGCAACAACACCCATATTGTTGTAGTAGTATTTATCTTTTGATGTAACCTTTGTAAGAGCAACTTTTGCATCGTTGATCTTGTTAGCATTGATATAAGTAGCTGCAAGGTTGTTATATGCACGGCTGCAGTTGAATTTATCACCTGCTTTCTTGTAAAGCATTGCTTTGGTATCGCTGTCTTTAACAAGAGTTGCCGCATAGAGTAGAGCCTCCAGATCAAGAGCATCAGGATTAGATTTTACCAGGTCAACAAGCTCTGTATCGCTAAAGTTTGTATAGTCTACATTGGCAATGAATCTTGCTCTGCGGAGTTCAGGGAGAACTTTGTCTGCAAGAATCTTGAATACTTTAGACATATTACGGATCTCTCTTTCACGAACCATAGGATCGCTGTACATAGAGAGAACTCTGAGGATAAGCTCTTTGTCCTGAATATCTGAACCGGAAACAACCTCCTGGAATCCATCCCAGTCTTCAGCAATGGTTTTTACATTAACCGGAGAGCCGGCAGGAGTATTTTTAATCTTCCCGAAAGCCTCTTTTGCAGTTTTTCCCCTCTTGTCTGAGAGTTTGCTGTTAAGGTCCATTCCTCCGTCAGGTGATGCATAAGCAACGATATCGGTGCTCTTAACGGCTCTCTTCTGATCTTTCTCAACGAATGCAAGGAAAGCTTCGAACTCTTTGATGTCCTCTTTTGTAAGCTCTTTCTTGTTCACTTTGGCATCATTGATTTTGTACTTGATTTGAGCCTCTTTCTTTTCAGCAATAACTTTCTGATAGTTATGAGGAGCCATTTCAACTTCTCCTTCTGCATGAAGAAGTTTGTAAGTAGTGTTGGCACCATCGGCTACTTTATAAGGAGCAGGGAAAGGATATTTTTTAGTCTTATTCCAAACCACAGCCCTTAGTTCGAGGTGTGATTTTTCCATTCCCGGTTTGTATGCAAATTTAACAGTTTGAGAGACCTTACCACCGGCAACAGGGACAACTTTGTGATTGTCGGTAATCTTTTCTCCCTGTAAGAAATAGAGAGGAGCAGCAACTTCGCCACCATTATAAACCAATACAGGAGTAAGTTCCAGAATTGCTTTTGGGTGGAAGTACTTCTCAGGGAAACTCATTGTGTAAGTGGCAGTAATTTCGTCGGCCACAACCTCAAGCACAGCCGGAGAGCAGGATACACTTACCAAATTTGCCTCTTTTGCCATCCTTGATGGGTTGCTGCAGGATACCATAACCAACCCTGCAACAGCAAAAGCAAAAAATTTAATTAGATTTTTTTTCATTTCTGTATGAATTTTTTAAAAAAATTGTTCTTCAAAGGTGAACTACAAACATAATAAAAAAAGGGCAGATATTAAAATAGCCCCATGGCAGCGAGCATTTCGAGATCGTTCGGGGTATCTATCGCATATGTTTTTATATCGGTTTCCGCCACCTTCACTCTGAATCCGTTCTCCAACCATCTGAGCTGTTCAAGCTTTTCACAAAGTTCCAATGTTGATTGAGGCAGAGATGAAATCGTTGGAAGAATGTCTCTCCTGTATGCGTATAGACCTATATGTTTGTAATATACAACATCCTTCGCCCACTCCTCTTTTGGAATATCTCTGCGGAAAGGTATTGCTGCACGGCTAAAGTATAGTGCCTCCATTCGCGAAGAGACAATAACCTTTGGAGTATTTTCATTATGAATATCTTCTCCGGGTTCAAACCTTTTTACAAGTGTTGCAATTTGGGTATCTTCAGATTTAAAACAGGATACAAGAGTTTTTAGCTGGAGCGGATCTATAAACGGCTCGTCGCCCTGAACATTGACGACAATATCAAAAACATTACCACTCTCTCTTTCAATAGTCTCAATAGCTTCCCGGCATCTGTCGGTACCGCTCTGATGTTTGTCGGAAGTCATGACAGCACTCCCTCCGAATGAGTTGACCACATTAAATATACGAAGATCGTCGGTGGCAACATAAACATGTTCGAATGCGCTCCGGGTTTGCTCGTAAACTCTCTGAATCATTGTCTTCCCTCCGATATCGGCCAGCGGTTTTCCCGGGAACCTGCTGGAACCGAAGCGTGCCGGTATAATGGCTGCAATTTCCATGATAGGATGCTTAAAATTTCTCAAAGGTATAAATTTTATCTATTTTTGCGTATTATGGATTTAAGAGTAATAAAACAGAGATTTGACATAATCGGTGATAATCCGGGACTTAACAGAGCTCTTGAAGTAGCTGTTCAGGTTGCCGGTACGGATCTCTCTGTCCTTATTACAGGAGAGAGTGGCGTTGGAAAGGAGGTCATTCCGCAGATTATTCATCTTTACAGTCCCCGCAAGCATGGTCAATACATAGCTGTTAACTGCGGAGCGATTCCCGAAGGAACCATCGATTCTGAACTATTTGGTCACGAAAAAGGCTCATTTACAGGCGCCTACGAAACAAGAAAGGGCTATTTTGAAGTTGCCGACGGCGGAACACTCTTTTTGGATGAACTGGCTGAACTACCGCTTCCCACTCAGGCAAGGCTCTTAAGAGTTCTTCAATCCGGTGAGTTCATTAAGGTGGGCTCATCGAAAGTTCAAAAAACCAATGTACGGGTTGTTGCAGCTACAAATAAAAATCTGCTCTCTGCCATTGAACACGGAAAGTTCAGGGAGGACCTGTATTACCGTCTCAATACTGTTCCAATAACGGTACCTCCGCTTAGGGAGAGGAGAGAGGATATTCATCTGCTCTTCAAAAAGTTCGTACTTGACTTCTCAGATAAATACAAAATGCCTCCGATAAGGTTGACCCCCGATGCGCAGCATCTGCTTGCGTCGTACAGATGGCCGGGCAATATTCGTCAACTGAAGAGCATCGTTGAACATATATCGGTAATTGAGCATAACAGAATTATTGAGGCAGATATACTGCGCAAATATATACCGGCCGACACTCCCAATCAGCTTCCGGTAAGAACCGAAGGGCATACGACCGATTATATGACCGACAGAGACATTATCTTTAAGGTTCTCTACCAGCTCAGGCAGGAGATAGACGAACTTAAAAGGGAGTTGGCTCAAAAGGGTGTGGCTCCTGCAAAACAGGCTGAGATACCTGAAAACTCTGTAGTGGATTACGACTTTGAAAGCAATACCGAAGAGGAGGCCAATGCCTCATCTAACTACTCAATACAGGAGGTAAATGCAGAACTTATCAAGAGAGCTCTCGAGAAGCATAAAGGAAACAGAAAGCTTGCAGCAGCAGAGCTTGGAATAAGCGAAAGGACTCTCTACAGAAAAATCAAAGAATTGAAATAGGATGAAAAGAACCATATTTTTGCTGATCATGACGCTTTTCGCAGTTAACTCTTGCGGAGTATATACATTTTCGGGAACCTCAATAGCCGCCGATGTAACATCAATTACGGTTAATAATATTACAAACAAGGCGATGAGAATTAATCCGGCGCTCAGTAATCAGCTTACCGAAGCTCTGATGGATAAGTACCGGAAATTTACAAAGCTTGATACCGGTTCTCCAAACGGCGATATGGAGGTTAACGGGGTAATCACAAATTACGAACTCGTCTCCCTTGGTATCACAGCGAATGAGACAGCCTCAAAAAACAGGTTAACCGTCACAATAAGAATTACATTTGAGAACAAAAAGTACCCTAAGGAGAATTTTGAAAAGTCCTATGTGGCATTTGAGGATTACAACTCAACAGTAAGCTTCGATTCTGCCGAGTCGACACTTGTAGACGAAATCGTAAAAAAACTGGTAAACCTTGTATTTAACGATACAGTAGCAAAGTGGTAGTTATGAATGATATAATTACACTGGAAAAATTACTTGAGAAGTACCCCTGGTACTCTCTTGCTCATCTGGAGCTCTACAGGCAGATGAGTGCCCGCGGTGAGGAGCACAGGAAGGCCTATCTTAAAATAGTAGCCTCACACATGTACTCAAGGGCCAAACTCTATGTGCCGACACACTACGAGGAACCAAAACCGGAAACACCACGAATAGTGATCCCCGATTCGGAGTTCAGCTTTGAACTGGAGGATGATACCCCTATTGATGTTCCTCAACCAGAAAAGCGGGTCTTTATATCGGGAGGAGACTACTTCTCCAAGAGTGATTTTGCCAATCTGGACCTCCGAAACGAAGATGCAATAGATCGCTTCATTCTGGAAAAACCTTCGATATCAAAAGCAGGAGAGGTACAGGGAGAGGGGAGCGAGATAACAGGGGCTGATATCTTCGAAGATATAAACTTTTATACAGAGACACTTGCCAGAATTTATGCAGAACAGGGCTTTTATAAAAGAGCAATAGAGGTTTACGCCAAACTTATTTTGTTATATCCGGAAAAAAGTAGTTACTTTGCAACCCTTGTGCAGGAATTAAAGAATAAAAACAATAATTGATATGTATACAGCAATAGCCATCTTGATTGTAATAGCGAGTATATTTCTCACTCTTATAGTTTTAGTGCAAAATTCAAAAGGAGGCGGACTCGCCGCCAATTTTGCCTCTGGCAATCAAACATTTGGAGTTCGTCAAACAGCGGACTTTCTTGAGAAAGCAACCTGGACTCTTGCAATTACTATAATAGTACTCTGTGTACTTGCAACAGCCTTTGTTTCCGGAAACAAACAATCCAGCTCAGTTGTTAAGGAGAAGATTGAAAATACGGCACCTGCTCAGGATAAGGCGGTTTTCCCAACAGCAACACCTTCAGGTGATGCTCAGCAAGCGAAACCGGAACAAAAACCTGCTCAGCAGAATACAAAATAGTAAAATTTTTCTTACTGAATATTAGCCTGTTATGAAAATAACAGGCTTTTTTTGTTATTTTTTTGGTACTATGTGATACAAGGTAATAAAAAAAATACATATATTTGCAGTACCAAATTCTAACGAAACAAGAATACTATAAAAATGAAAAAAGTTGTTAATGCAGGTATAGGTGGAGTCAGTTTTACAATTGATGAGGATGCCTATAATAAACTTGACAAATATCTTGATACTTTCAGACAAAGGACCAAGATGGGATCCCAGACGGTTGATGTAATGGAGGATATTGAACAGAGAATCGCGGAACTCTTTTTAATGGAACTCAAAACAAAACAATCGGTCGTAAACATCTCAATTGTAGACAAGGTTATTGCCCAGCTCGGTATGCCAGACGGAGAGCCAATGGATGATTTTAACGTTACATCAAACAGCAACACATTCACTATTGCTGCAAAAAGACTCTACAGAGATCCGGACAACAAGACAATAGCCGGTGTGTGCAGCGGATTGGGGCACTACTTCAATGTTGACATTACCCTTATTAAGATCCTATTTTTCGTCTCCCTGTTTATGGCTCTTACAGGATTTTGGGTATACATTGTAATATGGATAATAGCTCCGGAGGCAGTCACTCCTGCTCAAAAATGCGAAATGAGAGGCATGCCTGTCACAGCGGAGAATATGAGGAAGTTTTCATACTTTAAATAAGATAAAAATGAACGAATTAAATACCGATAATGTAAAGTCTCAAATGCGCAAAGGTGTGCTTGAGTACTGCATTCTGAGCATCTTAAACAATAACGATGCTTACGCCTCGGAGCTGATTGCCGAACTGAAGGAGGCCAGGATGATAGTCGTAGAGGGGACACTATATCCTCTTTTGACAAGACAGAAGAACCAGGGGCTGTTAAGCTACCGCTGGGAGGAGTCTCCACAAGGACCTCCAAGAAAATACTACTCGATTACCGATAAGGGGAAAGAGCTTCTCCAGGAGATGGATGCTGCCTGGAAGGAGGTTGTCGATACTATCTCTCATATAAGAAATAAAAAGAAGTAACTATGAAAAAGGTTGTAAAGGTTAATATTGGCAATCTTGCGTTTACACTAAACGAAGATGCCTTTGAGATATTGAACCGATATCTTGACGATCTGAAGCGTCACTATAACAGTAAGCCCGGCGGGGAGGAGGTTGTAGAGGGAATCGAGGAGAGAATTGCTGAGCTGTTCGCAGAGAGGGCAGGTGCAGATAATATTATATCTGCCGAAACCACAAGCGAGGTAATTGCTATACTTGGCAGGCCCGATGATATTGATGAGGAGTCCAAGGAGAGTTCAACAGCTTCATCGGCACAACCCTCAATAAACTATATTCCCAAAAGACTTTTCCGTAATCCGGACAACAGGGTCATAGGAGGTGTTTGCGGAGGATTGGCAGCTTATTTCAATATTGATGCTGTCATTATAAGATTGATATATGTTGTTTTGACACTTGGGTTTTTTGTAATTACTCCTTTCCACTCAAGTCTTGCATTTATGACATTTCTCTATATCGTTCTCTGGATTGTAATTCCGGAGGCAAAAACTGTGGAGCAGCGATGTGCTATGTACGGAGAGAGTCCCGATATCCACCATATACACAGGAGAGTTATGGAGGATAGCAGCAAGGCCTCACGCTCTTACAGGAGAGGGCAGAGCGCAAATTCAGGTTTACTCTCCGACATTCTTGGAGCAGTTGGAGTAGCCATTGGTGTAATTCTGACAATTGTAGGATTCTCCGGCATTATCGCTCTAAGTGTTTTTTTCCTGGGTCTTGAGGTTTTCGACGGGTTATTCCCTGTCAATATTATAGATTTTATTTCACTTGACTCAATAGGGTCAATCTGGATTAAGATATGCGGACTCTGTGTATTGTTCATCCCATTCATCGGAATGCTTATGGGTGGAATCCAGTTGGTATTTCGCCTAAAACGAAGCAGATTCAGGCCAGGCCTTATTCTTGCAATAGTATGGTGGGTGGCATTTTTTGCTCTTCTTACACTCGGGACTGTTTCCAGCAGAGGTTATTGGGAGGATTATACAACTGAGCAGAGCAACCCTCTTAAGTTCAACGGCGATACTCTGTATATAAGGTATGAATCTGCCAAACAGATGCCTGCAAAGCGAACACTATTTGAGGCCGATCTCTCCTCATCGACTCTATTTTGGTATGATAACAGTTCGGCAGATAAAGGTTTTGTGGTATTTCCACAGGTTAAGCTTATCCGTCAGAGCGATGAAGATACACTTAAGCTCAAAACCAAGGTTCATACATTTGGAAGGACAAGAACAGAGGCTATGATGAAAGGAGAAAAGAGCCTTCCTGCATATGAGCTGAAAGACTCTCTTCTGATTATTCACGATGATTTCTACTCTAAAAAGAATAAGTGGGACGGAACATATAAAGAGGTGAGACTATATATTCCCGATAAAACTAAGGTCATAATTCAAAGTCCGGTCAAACACGGCTTCGATGATATTGTGAGGATGAACAAGAATTGTGAAATCCGTTGGTGGGACGACGATAACCACGATTGGGATATCGACATTGACATCGACTAGATAACACCAAGCTCTTTTCCAACCTTTGTGAAGGCCTCGACGCATTTATCCAAATGAGCAGGCTCGTGCCCGGCAGATATCTGCACACGGATGCGGGCCTGATCTTTTGGTACTACAGGGTAGTAGAAACCAACAACATAGATGCCCTCCTCGAGGAGTCTGGATGCCATCTGCTGAGATAACTTCGCATCGTAAAGCATAACCGCGCAGATAGCTGACTGAGTGGGTTTAATATCGAAGCCGGCCATTTGCATTTTTTTAGTGAAATACTCTGTATTGGAGTGCAGTTTATCCTGAAGGTGATTGGTCTTTGACATCATATCAAACATTGCTATTCCTGCAGCTGCAACCATTGGAGGGATTGAATTGGAGAAGAGATATGGTCTTGAACGCTGACGGAGCATTGCAATAATCTCCTTTTTACCGGTTGTAAAGCCACCAATCGCACCACCGAAAGCCTTTCCAAGCGTACCGGTTATAATCTCAACCTCTCCGCGCAGATTGTAGAGCTCTGTAGTTCCTCTTCCTGTTCTCCCGACAACTCCTGCAGAGTGAGACTCGTCGATCATTATCATGGCGTTGTATCTCCTTGCAAGCTCGTATATTTTATCTATCGGAGCAACATTCCCATCCATAGAGAATACACCGTCGGTGACGATTAATCGGAAACGCTGTGCCTGAGCAAGCTTGAGAGAGTTCTCAAGTTCCTCCATATTTGCGTTGGAGTAACGGTAGCGTTGTGCTTTGCATAGTCTCACACCGTCGATTATTGATGCGTGGTTTAGAGAGTCGGATATAATTGCATCCTCTTCATTAAGAAGTGGCTCGAAAACCCCGCCATTAGCATCGAATGCCGAAGCATACAATATAGTATCTTCGGTTCCAAAGAACTCAGCAATCCTCTTTTCAAGTTCCAGATGGAGGTCCTGAGTGCCACAAATAAATCTTACGCTCGACATACCAAAACCTCTCTCATCGAGAGCCTTTTTGGCAGCATCTGCCAGTACTTGGCTATTAGATAGCCCTAAATAGTTGTTGGCACAGAAGTTGAGTACCTCCTGACCGGTACTTACTTTTATGTCTGCCTTTTGCGGTGTTACGATTACACGCTCTTTTTTATATAACCCTGCACTTTCAATGTTTGTAAGCTCAGTGGTTAAAAATTCTTTGAAATCATTATACATATAATTGTGATTTAATATTATTTGACCGATTTGAATTACAAATTTACAACGAAAATGTTACGATAATACTAAGAATAAAAAACTTTTTTGGTTTTTTGAGTTTTCTGTATAATTTTGCGGCTCAATTCAAACTGATAATGGAAATAGGAGAGAGAATACTGGAGAAATCACTTGAGCTCTTTTTGAACAAAGGTTGTAAAAGCGTCACTATGGATGATGTTGCCGGAGAGAACGGTATATCGAAGAGGACACTTTATGAGCACTTTAATGATAAATCCACGCTTTTGATTGAAGTGATCCGTCTTTACGGAAAGAAGATGCGCGATACCTATGACAGCATATCGGACAGCGCAGACAACATTTTAGACCAGTTTTTTATGCTCAACAATCTTGAAACCGAGCTCTCTATAAATCTCAAGATCAACTTCTTCTCAGACATAAAGAAATTTTATCCTGAAATTTTCGAGTCGGTGGTTAATGAGATGATCTGCAGTCACGATGAGGTGATAAAAGATGGAATTACCAGGGGGCAGCAGCAGGGTCTGTTCAGGACAAACATAAATATAGAGATAGTCTCCAAGGTTATCTCTCAGCTGGGAGGAATGGTAGATAATACGAAACTCTCAAATGAGAAGCAGTTCACGCGAAAGGAGGTATTCAAGGAGACAATAATTAACTACATAAGAGGAATCTCAACTTTAAAAGGAATAGAAATCATAGATAATTACTTAAATAAATGAAAAGGAATTTAATTTTGGCAATAATGGGCTTAGCCCTATTAGTAGCCTCGCCGGCAAATTCGCAGAATAAAGGATCTGATACACTCAAGCTTACACTTGAACAGACTCTGGAACTTGCTTTAAATGACAACCTTACTCTTCAGGCTGCAAATATGTCGGTTGAGAGGGTGGACTACTCTCTTAAAGAGAACTGGTATGCACTTTTACCATCGCTAAGCAGTACTGCTCAATATACAAATAATATAATGAAACCGGTCTTCTTTTCGTCATTCTTCCCGGGAGGAAAGATGGAGGTTGGCTCTACAAACAGTTATTCCGTAGCAAATACTCTTCAGCTGCCAATCTTTTCTATGGCACTCTACAAAAATATACAGCTGTCGGAACTGGAGCTGAAGGCAACTCTGGAATCTGCCCGTAGTTCAAAACTGGACCTGGTTATGCAGGTAAAGAATACCTTTTACGGCATTGTGATGCTGAAACAATCCTACGACGTGCTTATGCAGAGTTACCGGAACACCAAGGAGAGCGCCGACAATATAAGTATGAAATTCTCTCAGGGACAGGCATCGGAGTATGATAAGATCCGTTCGGAGGTAGCTCTGAGGAATCTTTCACCCTCTATCACTCAGGCGAAAAATGCTCTGGATCTTGCAAAGATGCAACTAAAAGTTTTACTCTCACTCAGGATTGATACCCCGATTGATGTAGTGGGGAATTTTGAAAAATATGAGAATGATATTATTAATTACAGCCAGGCAGATATAGATCTTAACGGTAACAGCTCGCTCAGAAGTGCGGAGATCCAGGTTGAGAAGATGAATAAGACACTGGAGCTGATAAATGCTCAGAGACTTCCGGTGCTTGCAGGGGCCTTAAGCCACTCCTTGCAGATGCAGAGCGAGAATTTTACATTGAACAAGACCTGGTCGAATTCTATGAGTGCTGTTATCTCCCTTCAGATTCCGATCTTCAATAAATTCTCGATCAATATGAAGCAGAAACAGTCGCAGGTGAGTTTAAAGCAGCTGGAGATTCAGCGCGATCTGACGAGGGAGAATCTGACTCTTGCGGCGCAAAACTCTCTTAATGAGATGATCAGAGCAAAAGAGCAACTTGAATCCGATAAAGAGGCTGTCAAACAGGCTCAGAAGGGTTATGAGATTGCCAAGGTTCGCTATGCAACCGGTTCGGGAACGATTCTGGAGCTTAATGATACCGAGATTGCTCTAACCAACTCAAGATTAAATCTTAATCAAACTATATATAACTTCCTGAAAGCTCGAAATGAATTTGAGAAAACAATAGGAAAAGAGTAAATAATGAAAAACAGAAATTACAGATATATGAAAAAAATCACTTATTTAATTGTCCTGGCGACAGTTATTACTGCTTCCTGCTCTCCGAAAAAGGAGGCTGAAGCTAAAAAGGCGGATATTGCAAAAGTAAAAACAGAGGTGGCTACAACTCGCAAGATCGAACAGATTATCGATTTTACCGGGAATATAGAGCCTTTTGTGAAAAATAACATATCCAGCACATCTGCCCAGAGGATAGAGAAGATCTATGTGGAGATTGGGAGCAGGGTTACAAAAGGGCAACTGCTGGTTAAAATGGAAAACCCTACTTATACTCAATCCAGGATTCAGACAGAGAATCTCAAGATAGAGATGAACCGAATTGAGGCTCTGTATAAAGCAGGCGGAGTATCCCAACAACAATTCGATGATATAAAGACTCAGTATCAGGTAGCTCTCGATAATCTTACAAATCTCGATAAAAATACGAAACTTCTCTCTCCGATAAGCGGTATTGTGACTCAGAGAAACTTTGACAACGGAGACCTGACAATGGGGCAGCCGATTCTTACAGTGATGCAACTTCAACCTGTAAAGATCATAGTGAATATCTCAGAGGAATTCTACCCGCAGACCAGAATAGGTACGCCGGTTGATATAACTCTTGATATCTATCCCGATAAATCATTCAACGGTAAGGTTAGCCTCATTTACCCTACCATTGATGCTGTAACAAGAACCTTCCAGACCCAGGTAAGTATTCCTAACGGTGACCTTAAACTCAGGCCGGGAATGTTTGCCAGAGCAAAGGTTAACTTCGGAGCCAAAGAGAGGGTTGTTATTTCCGATAAAGCTGTAATTAAACAGAACGGAACCAACGATAAGTATGTATATATACTTGACGGAGATGCTGTAAGCTATGTAAAAGTTATACTTGGCCGGAGAGTGGGAAATATTTATGAGGTTATTTCGGGAGTTGAGGCCGGTCAACAGGTTGTGGTTGCGGGTCAATCAAAGCTGGTAGATAAAACCAAAGTAGAGGTAGTTAAAGATGGTGTTGATTTATCACTCTAAAACAATTAAAAAATGAGTATTTACGAAAGTTCAGTAAAAAAACCGGTAACAACGGCGCTCATATTTGTTGCCATTGCTGTGTTGGGATTGTTCTCATACAGCAGGTTGTCGGTCGATCTATATCCAAAAATTGAGCTCAGTATGGCAACGGTTATGACCACATATTCTGGTGCCGCCGCCGCTGATATTGAGCAAAATATTACTAAAAGGCTTGAGTCTTCTCTTAGTACGGTTTCCAACCTTAAAAAGGTTACCTCTACCTCTAAGGATAACGTGTCTGTAATCACTCTGGAGTTTGAGTATGGAACCAATATGGACGAGGCGGTGAATGATATTCGCTCTGTGCTTGATATGCAGCAAAACTATCTGCCTGAAAATGCAGAGAAGCCTGTTGTTTTCAAGTTCAGTACCGATATGATGCCTGTAGCCTACCTGGCTGCACGTACAACAGGGAGTCCGACAGGGCTGTATAAGATTCTTGATGAGAAGGTTGCAAACCCTCTGAATCGTATTGACGGAGTTGCTTCGGTTTCAATTTCGGGTGCTCCTGAGAGGGAGATTCAGATACTTACCGATCCTAAAAAGCTGGAAGCCTATAAGATGTCAATCGAACAGGTTGCTGCTGTTATAGCTGCGGAGAATAAAAATATCCCCGGAGGTAGTATCGATGTGGGGTCGGAAACATATGCAGTTAAAATAGACGGAGAATTTGCAGAGAGTGATCAAATTAAAGATATTATTGTTGGAAGTATCGGAGGTAAAAACATTTATCTGCGCGATATAGCCGTAGTAAAAGACACGCTAAAAGAGAGAGCGACTGAGGTTTATACAAACGGGGTTCAGGGTTCTTCCATAATTATTCAGAAACAGTCAGGCGCCAATGTGGTTGAGATCTCAAAGAAAATTCGCGAGGCTCTTCCAGCTATTCAGGCCTCTCTCCCTCCGGAGATTGAACTGGAGACAGTATTCGATACATCGGAATTTATTGAGGGAAGTATCAGCTCACTCTCCGAAACAGTAATCCTTGCTGCTGTATTCGTTGTACTTGTAGTGCTCTTCTTCCTGGGACGGTGGAGAGCTACAATAATCATTATCCTCACAATCCCGGTTTCACTTATTGCGGCCTTCATATATCTGATGATAACGGGGAATACGCTAAATATTATATCGCTCAGTTCGTTGTCTATTGCGATTGGTATGGTGGTGGACGATGCAATTGTGGTACTTGAGAATATAACGACACACATAGAGCGAGGCAGTAAGCCGAAAGATGCTGCGATTTATGCAACAAATGAGGTTGCTGTGGCTGTTATTGCATCTACTCTAACAATTGTTGCCGTATTCTTCCCTCTTACAATGATGACCGGTCTTGCTGGTATTATGTTCAAACAGCTAGGTTGGATTGTAACTATCGTAATTGTTGTATCTACAGGTGCTGCACTTAGTCTTACACCTATGCTCAGTGCAAAGTTGCTCAAAAAGGATCCTAAGAGAAGCAAAGCATTTCAGAGACTCTACACTCCGATTGAGAAGCTGTTGGATGGTCTGGATAATTTTTATGAGAAGACTCTCAGGTGGGCAATTCACCATAGAGTAAGAGTAGTTGTGTTTGGTTTTGCTCTGTTTATTTCCAGCCTCTTCCTTGTAGCCAGGGTAGGTACTGACTTCTTCCCCGCTACGGATAACTCCCAAATATCGGTAACCATTGAGCTTCCTGTGGGGTCAAGAGTAGAGCAGGCTAGAAAACTAAATAACTATCTGTACGAAAAATGGAGTAAGAAATATCCCGAAATTTTAGTTTACCAATCATCAATGGGAGCCTCTGACGGATCGAATATCTTTATGTCCCTCAGGAACTCAGGTACTCATATTATATCTTACACAATTAAGCTCTCAAATGTTAAGGAGCGTACAAAATCGATGTTTGATATAGCCGACGAGATGCGTGAAGACCTTAATGCGATTCCGGAAATCTACAAGTACTCTGTTATACCTGGAGGAAATCTGGGCTCAATAGGGTCCAGCAATAATATTGAGGTGGATGTGCTAGGGTATAACTTTGCAGATGCTGAGAAGACAGCTCACCAGGTTGCCGAGATAATGAAGAAAACAGCTGGAGTAAAGGATGTTTCACTGAGTCGTGATGCATATACACCTCAATTCAGTATAGTATTCGACAGGGCCAAACTTGCTCAGAATAACATAACTCTGTCATCGGCTGCAACATCTGTGAGAAGCAGAATCAATGGACTAACACTTTCGCAGTTCCGTGAAGAGGGTGAAGAGTATGATATCACTGTTAAGGATGATATTCAGTATCGTAAGAGCATACAGGATATCGAAGATATGGTTCTTTACAACACACAGGGTAAGCAGATAAGGCTTTCGGAAGTGGCGAGAGTTGAGGAGACAATGGCTCCTCCTACAATTGGCCACCTTGACAGAGAGAGGGTTATTACAGTAACCGGTCTTGTTTCAAAACGCTCCCTGGGAGATATTGCGGCAGATGTTCAGGCTGAGATTAATAAAATGAGTATACCTAATATGATTAGTGTAAAGATCTCCGGATCGGTTGAGGATCAAAAGGAGTCATTCTCCGATATGATGATGCTTCTTGTCCTGGTTATACTGCTGGTTTACATAGTAATGGCCGCTCAATTCGAGTCCCTCAGAGATCCGTTCATTATTATGTTCTCGCTTCCTTTTGCCTTCACGGGTGTATTGTTGCACTTTGGCTTACTGGAACATCATTGAGTCTTATTGCACTCATTGGAGCGGTGATGCTGGTAGGTATTGTTGTGAAGAACGGTATCGTACTAATTGACTACATTAATCTGAATAAAGAGCGGGGAACCAGTATCAGGAGATCAGTTATCAAAGGTGGTAAGTCGCGTTTACGCCCGGTGCTTATGACCACAGCAACTACACTTCTTGGTATGCTCCCTATGGCTCTTGGTATTGGAGAGGGATCTGAAACATGGCAGCCAATGGGTATTGCAATTATCGGGGGTCTTACACTTTCGACAATTCTTACTCTGATTGTCGTTCCGGTAATCTACACAGGATTCCACGGAAGGGATGTAAGAGCTAAGAGAAAATTATGGGCAAAACAACTTAAAGCTAACGCTTAAAAATTAGAATATGAAAGCAGTAATGATTATATACAATCAGGCTCACTCAGATATTGTTCTCGATATATTGAACAAATGTAATGTTCGCGGGTTTACTAAGTGGGTCGATGTTCAGGGACGAGGCTCACACAAGGGGGAACCGCATTTAGGATCCCACGCCTGGCCGGCAAAGAACATGAGTACACTCACAATGGTCGAAGAGAGTGCTATACCGGCTCTTGTATCTGAACTTAAGGCACTTAATGAAAGTGCAGAGGATCAGGGATTGAGGGTTTTTGTATGGGAAGCGGAGTCGATGATTTAAACTTTATACAGTGTCTGAAACCCGGCCTTTGAACTCTTAGGCCGGGTTTTTTATTGTTTTGGAAAGGGGATTAAAAAAATAGTTGTATTTTTAACACATAAAATAAGAATTTAGAATTATGGCATTAAATGTAAATGACGCAAACTTTAACGACATCGTAAAAAAGTCGGATAAACCCGTATTGGTAGATTTTTGGGCAGCCTGGTGCGGCCCGTGCAGAATGATTGCTCCAATTGTAGAGGAGCTTGCAACAGAGATGGAGGGTAAGGCTGTTATTACCAAATGCGATGTAGACGCAAGTAATCTTGCAGCAGAGTATGGTATAAGAAATATTCCCACACTGCTATTCTTTAAAAACGGTGAAGTTGTGGATAAAATCGTAGGAGCGACTTCAAAAACCGTTATAGCGGAAAAGCTAAATGCACTACTTTAAAAAATAATATTATGAAAAAGAGTCTGTTACTTTTAGTCTCACTATTGCTTGCCGCATCACTGCCAGCACAAGGGAGCTTCGGAATCAAAGCCGGGCTGAACTACACATCTTTTGATATTTCAAACGATGTTGGGGTAGAGATTAGATCATCTTCGGGATTTCACGCCGGAATTGCTTATAAGGTAAAGGTACCATTAATCGGACTCTCATTCCAACCGGAACTTCTTTACTCTCAGAAGAATTTTGATATCGATGAAGGAACCGGAACACATTCATTCAAAATCAGCTATGCCGAAGTTCCGCTCAATATTCAAATGGGCATTAACCTTTTGTTATTCAGGCCGTTTGTTTTTGCGTCACCATATGTTTCATACGCTATATCCAAAGGTGGTGAGTTCTCAAATGTAGACTGGGATAGTCTCAACAGACTGGATTATGGAGTTGGTTTAGGAGCCGGCGTAGAGCTCTGGAAGCTTCAGGTATCAGGCAAATATAACTGGTCAATGAAAAAGCTTAACAGTAACCAAATGGATATTGGTGACGCCAAGCTTAAAGGGTTTCAGTTATCGGTAGCCTTTTTGTTTTAGAGAGGATAAGCTTAAATAAATATTTGTACTTTTGAAGCCACCAATTGGTGGCTTTATATATTAATAATGGAAGTAAAAAATATACTGGAAGATATTTCGGGAGAGTGGCAGGAACTTCAGATTCTATTGAAGGATAGTCTTAAAAGCGACTGTTTTTTTCTGAATAAGATAAATGAATATCTGCTCAGCAATATGGGCAAACAGCTCCGTCCTATGCTTGGCATTCTGGCGGCAAAGACCTGCGGAGAGGTAAATGACCGCACGATAGTTGTATCCGTAGTCTCCGAGATTATTCACTGTGCCACTCTTCTGCACGACGACGTTGCAGACAACTCAGACAAGAGGAGAGGGCGGCTTACAGTTCATAAACTGTTTTCACCGGCAGCAGCTGTACTTACCGGTGACTATTGGCTTGCAAAGGCGCTTTCGCTGGTCACAGCTCTCAATGATACCAAGTTGCTGGATTTTTACATAAAGGCAGTCGAGGGGCTCTCCGAAGGGGAACTGGAGCAGATGGATAAATCGGTTAAGATGGATACTACCGAAGCCGATTACTATAAGATTATTAACGGAAAAACCGCAGCGCTGTTTGTTGCGGTGGTAATGTCAGCAGGTTATACGGTAGGTGCCGGGACAGAGCAGATGAAGAGACTTGAGTCATATGCAAGACATCTTGGTATAGCATTCCAGATTCGTGATGACATTTTCGACTACACTCCAAAAATGGAGACCGGTAAGGCTGCGGGGACCGATATTAAGGAGAAAAAACTTACCCTGCCCCTGATTAAAGCTCTTGAGAACTCACCATCGGAAGAGAGATCTCTCTTCCTGTCAAGGCTCAGGGGGGTAGATGTTGTAACAGAGGATTATGTGGAGGATGTTTTCGGTTTTGTTAATAGAAACCGTGGAGTGGAGATTGCCCAGAGTATCCTCAGTAAACACTGCAGAGAGGCCGCAGAATCACTTTCAATATTTCCGGATTCAGTCTACAGGCGACATCTTGAGGATTTAGCCAGATATGTTGGAACAAGAGAGCATTAACCTGCCCTATCTTTTATCGCTGAATAATTGCTCATAAGCCTCTTCCAGAGAGTTGTAAAACTCCTCTCCAAATGCAAAGGTAAGGGGCTCTCTAAGAAACCTGAATACAGGGACTCCCTCTCTTTTCCCCTTTGCAAAGGCATCGAGGCAGATGTGCCACTGATGCATATTTAAAGCAATCATGCCGTTAGAGAGCTTTGATACTCTTATCGGATATAACCAGCAGGAGAGTGGTTTCCTAAGAGATGTTCTTCCATCTCTGTTAGCCCTCTCAATTGCACACATACAAAAGTTATCTCCCTCAAAAAATGAATAGGAGCATTCCGCTCCGGAATTCAGAGGGGTTACAAGATCTCCGTCTGAATCAATAACAAAGGGGCCTTGAATCTCAATTGATTCAAGACCCTTTGTTGTCATATAACTCTTAATTTCATCCAACTCTCTTTCGAGGATCCGACACTCCTCCTCTTCAAGAGGAGCGCCGCTGTCACCCGAAATACAGCACTCCCCCTTACACTTTGCATAGTCGCAAATAAACTGTTCGGTGAAGATTGCCGATGAAACAAGTATGTTCCCTATCTCAATTATTGAAGTCAAATTACTTGGCCTCCTTAGCTTTACCGTTCATAACGACCTCAGAGTTGCTGGCAACCTTAAAGGTCTCATCTATGAATTTCCTGAGTTTTTCAGGAGTGATCGATTTAAGGATCTCCTCGTAATTTGTGGTGAGATCTTTATCAATTGAATACTTATTGTTGATAATACCTAACCAGTATGAGTTCTCTCTTAGCTTTTCCGCTCTGTTCTTAGACATAAACTCAACAATCTTTGTGAAATCCTCCTGATTGATTCCATCCTTGCGAACCTTCTCAATCTCCAGATATGCTCTGTCTAGAAGTTTATCCCTGAGGGCAACATCTGTATCAAAGCCAAAGAAGAACAGGAATGACTCCTGAGGGTAGTATACCAGATTCATTGTTACACCCACTCCGTAGGTTCCCTGTAACTCTTCACGAAGAGTCTTAGTGAATACTATATCGAATACCTGAGACATCATATCTCCCATTATTCTGTTCTCGAGAGTGTACTTCATAGGACCTGTGTAAACAGAGTAAACGCTGGACTTAGGTGTCTGCATCTCCTTTTCGAAGTGTGTTTTACTGCTCTTGTTGGTCAGATACATTCCTACATCCTTCCAGTTCTCTTTTTTATTCTTTTCGGCAGGCAGCGAAGCAAGATACTTTTCAGCTAGTGGCTTAAGCATTGCAGGATCTACGTTTCCGACAAAAATGAAAGTGAAGTCCCCGGCATTTGCAAAACGCTCTTTTGCAAGTTCGAGTGTTCTGTGGTAATCAACCTGAGCAAGGAGTTCAGTGGTCATCCTCTTTGCATAAGGAGATCCTGAGTAGATAACATTCTGAAGTGAATCGGAGAATGATGTCATAGGATCGGCAGAGAGGTTTTTCAATTGATTTTCCATTCTCGATTTAAAAGCAGCGTATGCCTCATCATCGGTTCTCAATGCGGTAAAGTTCAGATAAATAAGTTGCAATAATGTCTCGATATCCTTAGGTGAAGATCCACCGCTCAAAGACTCAAGATTGATCGATACCCCGGCACTAACATTGGCAGTCTTACCGGCAAGAACCTTGCGAAGATCAACGGCACTGAACGATCCCAGACCTCCGATTGAGAGGACATTGCTGATTATTTTTGTATTAGGAATCTCTTTCTTGTCAAACAGAGAGAAGCCACCACGGCTAACTGCAGAGAACAAGATTTGATCATCTTTGAAGTCGGTCTTTTTAACTACCACGGATGCACCGTTTGAGAGTTGCCAAACTTCCGACTGAGTCACCGGATCTTTTGAAACCTTAACAATTTTACCAGGGGTAGGCTCTTTGGCAACTAACGGTTCGTTTGAGAGCACCTCTTTATATGGTTCAACTTCGTCAAGAAGCGCAGCCTTGTAAACCTCTGCAAGGTGCTCTTTTTCAGGGATTACTAACCCCTCTTTTTTAGGCATCATTACTACAAGTGCCAGATTCTCCTGTTTAGGTAGTGTCATAGCATAGCTGTTAACCTGCTCAAGTGTGATTGCAGAGTTAAGTTGCTGAGAGATCATATATAACATCTCAAGGCCCGGAGTTGCCTCTTCGTTTACAAAGTGGCTGAGTGCCTGATTTACATAGTATGAGTTTTTCTGCTTTTCGCGATCTTTGTATATCTGCTCAAGTCTGCTCATATAAGCTGCCTTTGCTCTCTCCAGTTCACTTGCAGTGAATCCAAATTTGCGAACTCTTTCGGCCTCATTGACAAGGGCTTTAATAGCTTTGTCAATTTCATTCTCTTTTGCCACCGCATCCATTTCGAGTGCAGCTTTGGTAGGAGAGACAATAAAGTCCCCGTATGATGCGGTTGCATTTGCAAATGGGGCGTTAGCCTTTTGAGTCATTTCGGTTAACCTTGAGCGGATCATTGAAACAACCAGGTTGTTCAGATAGTCAGATGCAGTAAAAGCGACTGTTTTTCTTATGTTTGCAGGGATTACATCGTTTTTGAATGCAAGAAGGATGTCGGTAGATGTTGCTTCAGGATCTGCGGCAACTGATATGAGGATATCCTTAGTGTCGGGAACCTGAAATTCAGGTCTTGGGGCCGGATTTACCGGTTTAGGAATCGATCCGAAAAGGGTCTTGATCTTGGCCTCGATTTCGGCCGGATCAAAATCTCCTACTACGATAATGCCTTGCAGATCGGGACGATACCATTTGTGGTAGTAGGCTCTTAATTCATCGTAAGTAAAATTGTCGATAACTTTGACCAGTCCGCCAGGGAGCCTGTTGGCATATTGGCTGTTAGGATAGATTTCGGGAAGGATATTCTCGAGCATACGCATCTGCGCACTGCTTCTTGTCCTTAGCTCCTCGCGAATTACTCCGCGCTCTTTATCGATATCCTCGGCATCGAGATTGATTGCACAGGCCCAATCATGGAGAATAAGGAGGCAGGAGTCAATTATTCCCGGGCGTTTTAACGGAACTGAGGAGATATTGTATACTGTTTGGTCTATGCCGGTTCCGGCATTAAGATTCTGTCCAAATTTTACACCTATTGTTTCAAGGTATGAAATTATACTGTTTCCGGGAAAGTGCTTTGTTCCATTGAAGGCCATGTGCTCAAGAAAGTGAGCCAGTCCTCTCTGGTTCTCCTCCTCAAGTATAGCGCCTACTTTTTGAGCAATATAGAATTCAGCCTGACCTTTAGGTTCAGAATTTTTGGCGATATAGTAAGTCATTCCGTTGTCCAGCTTTCCCATTTTGATCTTAGGATCGAGAGGGAGCTGTTGCAGATTTTGCGAGTTTGCCGTTTGAAAGGCAAAAATTAGTGCAGTAAATGCAATTATAATCCGTTTCATATTTGATTTTAAAGATTTAATGAACAAATATACAGATTATATTATTGAGCCGGCATATATTATTTGCCCTTTTTATTACTTTTTTTTACATTTGCCATAGACACTTTTTAATATTAACTTAAAGATCGTATCGTATATGAAAAAAATCGGAAAGATTTTAGCAACTCTTGCTATGGTGATGTTCTCAGCTACATTGAGCGCACAGGATATCGCAGCTGCAACAGAACAGTTCAACGCAGGAGTAACTGCCCTAAATGCTAAAAATTATACTCTGGCAATCGAGAGTTTCAGTAAAGCTCTCAAGATGGCAGATGGTCTTGGCGAAGAAGGCGCTTCAATTGTAAAGGATTCAAAAGATCTTTTGCCTAAGTTGTATATGTATTATGGTCAGGATCTTGCGGCTGCCGGGAAGATTGACGACGCGATTGTTCAGTTGAATAAAGCGGTAGAGGTTGCTAAAGGGTATGGTAATGCCGAAGTTGAGAAAGAGGCTATGGCTTTGATCCCAAAGGTACTTTTTGCAGATGCCGGTAAATATTTCAACGATGCAATGTATCCAGAAGCAATTGAGGCCTACAAAAAGGTTCTTGCGCTGGAGCCAGGTAATATATCTGCTATTCTGGCACTCGGTATGTCTGAGTTGAAACTTAATAACGAAGCTGGTGCCGTTGCAGCATTTACAAAGGCCATGGAACTTGGCGACAAGGAGAATGCTCCTGCACAACTGGCTACAATCTACCTCAAAAAGGCAACAACAGCTTACTCAACTAAAAACTGGGCCGCTGTTCTCGAAAGTGCAAAGAAGGCCAATGAGATAAAAGAATCTGCAACAGCATTCAAACTCTCAGGGATTGCCGCTACAAACCTCAAGAAATATGATGAGGTAATTGCATCTCTCAATGCATATCTTGCTGCTGAACCTACAGCTAAGGATAAGGATAATATGTATTACTATATTGCTGCTGCTTATGAGGCAAAGGCAAACACAGCCAAAGCCTGTGAGTTCTACAAGAAGATTCTTGCAAACCCTACATTCAAAGCAGCTGCTGAGTATAAAGTGAATCAGTTTAAGTGCAAATAAGGGAACTGGAATTACTTGCTCCGGCAAAGAATAAAGACATCGGCATTGCAGCAATAGATTGCGGTGCCGATGCTCTCTATATTGCCGGTCCGGCTTTCGGTGCCAGAGAGTCGGCGGGTAACTCTGTTGAGGATATTGCCGGGCTGATTGATTATGCGCACAGATATTCGGCAAAGGTGTTTATTGCTTTAAATACAATAATATACGATAACGAGATTGACTCTGCCAAAAAGATTGCCCAAGAACTGGCCGATGCCGGGGCAGATGCACTTATTATTCAGGATCTCGGATTGATAAAGGCAGGTCTTCCGAATATTCCACTCCATGCGTCGACACAGACAAATATCAGAACTCCCGAACAGGCCGGATTCCTGGAGAGTCTGGGTTTTGAAAGATTGATACTTGCCAGGGAGCTCTCTCTTACCCAAATATCTGCAATAAGGGATGCTGTTAGATGTGATCTTGAATTTTTCGTACATGGTGCGCTCTGTGTCTCATACAGCGGCCAATGTTACATGAGTATGAAAATGAGCGGAAGGAGTGCGAACAGGGGGGCCTGTATGCAATCGTGCCGCCTGCGATATAATCTTGAAGATAGAAACGGAAAGGTAATAATACGCGATAAACATCTGCTCTCCCTCAAGGATATGAACCTATCCGACTCAATACCGGCTCTGGTAAGATCGGGAATCACATCCTTTAAAATCGAGGGGAGGCTTAAGAA
Organism: Bacteroidales bacterium; assembly: GCA_017848635.1. Classification (GTDB taxonomy): domain Bacteria; phylum Bacteroidota; class Bacteroidia; order Bacteroidales; family UBA932; genus JAFIHK01. Next base: position 69,425 of record JAFIHK010000010.1, read on the forward strand.
TATTTCCTACATAAAAAATATAGTAAAACACTACAGGGAGAAGATCGACGAGTTTATTGCATCAGAACCGGGGTATAGAAAATCATCATTCGGATCGCTCTCCGGCGGCTTTGTCCCCGATCCCGATTTTACATTTAACAGGGGATACACATCGCTATTCATTGACGATAACAGGGGGGCATGGAAGAGTATCGACTCTGCAAAGGGTAAGGGGGAGAGAATCGGAGTTGTGAAAAATTGCAGAAACGATAAATCGGGCAACCTGATTTTCGAATATGATTCCCATAAAATTCTGAATAACGGAGACGGGCTCTTTTTCGTCTCTCCTGCAGGAAGGGAAGCAGGAGCCAGAGCAGGTACCGTAGAGGGGTTTACTGTATATACAAATGAAAATATATCGATAGAACCCGGATGGGTTATCTATAGAAATTACAACCATAAATTTGAGAAGTCTCTGGATGGAAATATGCCTGAACGACTTCTTCAGGTCTCAGCTCACATCTCATACAAATCGGGCGTTACAACCCTTAAGGCTGTTTGTGAGGATGGCAGGGAGGTGAGTATAGAGAGAGCGGGTATCTTTCCGGAAGCACTTAACAGGGAGTTATCCAGGAGTAGTATAGAGAGGCAGATATCGAGAGTTTCGGAGTATTTCCGGTTCACTGCAACCCTTGATGAGGGCGTTGAGTATCCCTTCTATCCAGCTTCATTTCTAAATTCGTTGAGAAGAGATGCTGCAAAAGAGCTATCTTTGTTACAACCGTCGGCTCGAAGGGGGAGGAGGAGTGAATCGACTGTAATGACTTTGATAAATAGTTCTGAATCAAAGATATTGCCAGATAATTTAACTGCGGACTACAGGTTAAATATTGCTAACAGATATGCTGAGGAGCTATACAGGGAATCGGGTGTGGAGAGTGTTAAAAGAGCTTATGAAATAGATGCACCGGCAGAGGCTGAGCTTATGCGGACAAAATATTGCATTAAGTATGAATTGGGCAGATGCCCGTTCGATAAAGGAGCCGGAACTCCGCCAAAGGTGCAAAGGATGGATGAGCCTCTTTTCCTTGTAAATGGTGCAAACAGATTCAGGCTGGCATTCGACTGTTCTAAGTGTGAAATGGTAATTTACGGATAATTAGTTTATTATATGAGATTTGCAGATGTTGCAGGAGAGAGGGAGATAATTGCCTCACTGGTAAAGATGGCCGATGAAGGAAGGGTGAGTCACGCGCTGCTCTTTTCCGAAGAGCCGGGATATGGAGCATTGCCAATTGCACTTGCTTTTGTGCAGTATCTAGCCTGCAAAGAGAGAGGTAACGGAGATTCCTGCGGGGTTTGCCCGACATGCAGCAAAATCTCTAAACTTGTTCATCCCGACCTCCACTTCGCCGTTCCGGTAAACTCCACAAAAAAGATTACATCCGATAAAAAGCCGGTAACGAATCACTTTATTGAACAGTGGAGGTCGGCCGTAACGGCAAACCCCTACCTTTTCGAAGAGGATTGGTACGAGACAATAGGGATGGAGGAGAAGAGCGGTTTGATTTCGGTTAATGAATCGGCCGAGATATTGAGGAAGCTTAGCCTTATGTCATACGAAGGGGGTAATAAGTATATGATAATATGGTTGCCCGAAAGGATGAATCGTGAGTGCTCCAATAAGTTGCTTAAAATATTGGAGGAGCCATCTCCCGGAACACATTTTATACTTGTTTCTCAATCGTCGGGGCAGCTCTTGAGTACAATAATTTCAAGATGTCAGGTTATAGCTGTTAAGCCCGAATCGCCAGCCAGACTTGCCGAAGAGCTCATCAAGCGTTATTCAGTTGATAGATCGGAGGCGCTCTACTATGCCGGGATCTCGGGAGGAAGCTTTGGCAGTGCTCTAAAGCTTATAAAGGGCTCGGAGAGTGAGGAGCTCTTTTTCAATATGTTTGCATCCCTTTTGGAGGGGTGTCTGCAAAAGAGCCTTGCTTCGGCAATTAAGTCTTCGGAGGAGATATCTGCACTTGGGAGAGAGAGACAAAAACAGTTCTGCGAGTACTCCCTAGGATTTATACGCAAGTGTTATATGATGAGTCTTGGAAGCGACTCTGTGGCTTTTGTAACCGAAAAGGAGAGAGAGAGTATAAAAAGATGGAGTGGCAGAATCAACCAGACCTTCTACTCAAAGGCATATAATATACTTAATAAGGCAATTGAGGATCTGGAGAGGAATGTAAACTCAAAATTCGTTTTCTCCGACTTAAGTAACCGCTTTTTTATATCTTTGTAGCGTTATGGAACTATTTTCGCAAAACTGTAACTGCTCACGAGGTTGTGCCTCTCAACGAAATGCCGACGGAAAGCTCGACTTTCAGATAACCCCAGGAGGGTGTAAACGTCAGGTATTTGACTGGCTGCACGGAATTCCCGATGAGCGGAGTAAAGATATATTTGAAGTAAGGTTCAAGAATACCCGCAAGGGTTACTTCAGGAACGACTCGGGGCAGCAGGTTGCACCGGGGGATATTGTTGTGGTAGAGGCAACAAACGGACACGATGTGGGAATTATTACACTCGGAGGGCCGGTTATACTACACCAGCTGAGAAGAAATAATATAGATCTCGATACAGCTGAATTCAAAAAGATATACCGAAAGGTAAAAACGCTTGATACCGAAAAGTGGCAGGAGGCGATTGCCCGTGAGCACAATACAATGATTCGCTCAAGGCAGATTGCGTCCTCAATGGGGCTTAATATGAAAATAGGAGATGTCGAGTATCAGGGCGATGGAACCAAAGCCATATTCTACTATATTGCCGACGAAAGAGTTGACTTCCGTCAGTTGATCAGAGTATTCGCCGAGGAGTTCAGGATAAGGATAGAGATGAAGCAGATAGGTGCAAGACAGGAGGCGGGCCTCACTGACGGTATCGGTGGTTGTGGACAGGAGATTTGTTGTGCACGTTTTATGTCCGATTTCCAATCTATTACAACTCAGGCCGCAAGGAGTCAGGATCTCTCACTAAATCCTCAAAAACTTGCGGGTCAGTGCAGTAAGCTTAAGTGCTGTATCAACTATGAAGCAGCCACATATATTGATGCTCAGACCAATATACCTATTGTTAAATCTCCGATTGACACAGAGGATGGACATGCTTATCTTGTTAAAACCGATACTATTAAAGGGGTTATGTGGTTCTCATATGAACAGAACAGTATGACAAATATGTTCCCTTTGCCTGTTGAGAGAGTTAAGGAGATTATCAGAATGAACCGCCGCGGGCAAAAGGCACCTTCGCTCAAGGGCGATAAAGAGGAGAAGGCTCCTGAGTTTAAAAGTGCTGTGGGAGAGGATAGCATCACACGTTTCGACGAAAGCAAAAAGAAGAGATTCAAGAAGAGAAGATGAGAAGGGTGGTAGTGTTGACTCTGGCTACTCTTCTGCTTGTTACGTCCTGCGTAAAGTTCAAGCAGAATACCGTGGGAGTATCTCCTCAGGGTGAGAAGCTTGCAGCCTCGGAAAATCTATACTACCGATTCAACATTACCGATACTACTGTGCCGTATAAGATATTCTTCTCGGCCAGACTCTCAAATAAATTTATACTTAACAATCTGCCACTGGGTATCCTCTACATATCCCCTCAAGGTAAGAGATACTCCGATACAATCAGGCTATATCTGAACGAAACAGACCCGCATACGGAGTTTGTAAAAAACGGTAACTGGCGCGACTACAGATGGCTCTATCGGGACGGTGCGATGTTCCCGGAAAAGGGTATCTGGCTGGTAAGTGTAAAAAATATTCACATTAAGGAGATGTACGGTATAAGAGAGCTTGCACTCTCTTTAAAACAGAAGCGATAAATTATTTATGGGAAAAGATAAGCTAAGACGGTTTGCCGAGAATGAAACTTTCGGACTGCTATATCAACCGGAGTTTGAGGAGGTCTTTAATAAAGACTACCTGATGAAGGGTTTGTGGCACAAAAATGTATTTAAGAACGACAATCCTATAGTTCTTGAATTGGGATGCGGCAGAGGAGAGTATACCGTGGATATGGCAAGAGAGTTCCCCGAAAAGAATTTTATTGGAATTGATATAAAGGGGGCGCGTCTTTGGAGGGGTGCGAAGAGTGCAGTTGAGGAGCAGATGCATAATGTAGCCTTTGTAAGGACCAGAATTGAATTTATTGAGTCACTATTTGGCCCCGGGGAGATATCTGAAATATGGATCACATTTGCAGATCCGCAAATAAAGAGAGATAATAAAAGGCTGACAAATTCAAGATTTATAGAGCGTTATAACTCTTTCTTAATAGATGGGGGTATAATTCACCTCAAAACCGACAGCAGATTTCTTCACGAGTATACGGTTGCGATGGCAACATATAACGGATATAAGATTCTGGAAGAGATCAAGGATATTTACGGAAGCGGCAGGGCTGACAGACTATTGTCAATAAAGACCCATTACGAGAAGCAATACCTGGCTCAGGGGATTCCGATTACCTATCTGAGTTTTATCCCCGATAAAGAGAAAAAACCCGGAGAACCTGAATGGGACCCCGGGATCTATATTGTTACTCCTCGTTAACTCTTATTGAGTATTCGATTGCTCTTGCGAGCCTGTATACATCTTTACGCTGGCCTTCGATTGTGATAGGGTTTTCGGTAAAATCTACTACAATTGAATCTTCGTACATTCTCAGTAGTCTCACCAGTGATGATTTATGCCTGAATACAAGATTTGTCGGGTTGCTTTCGGCAAGTACAAAATTTGAATTCAAAAACACCTGAAGTATCTTCTCTCTATCCTTCTCGAAAGTATCATTAATGTACACCTTCTTCTTTATATAACCGAAAAACGGATAAATAATTGAGAAAAAGAGTATGAATGCAGCCATCTGCCATTTTGTATCTGCACGGAAAACAGCATCATAGCTTAGTTGGGTTCCTGAAACAGATGCGAAAAGAATTATGAACAGAGTGATGAAAACGGCCAAATATACCAGATACTTGGCAGCACGGATAAAATAGCGTTTAGGGTTAAATGAAAACATATATTGAATATTATTCGTTTATACAAAGTTAAAAATATTAATTTTGTAAAAGGTAGAAAACTTTAAAAACAGCACTGTTATGGAAACGGAAAAGAAATTAAAGAATGTGGTAATTGGGATGGCTGTTATTGCCGGCCTGCTTGCTGTTGTTCTTGTATGGGTCTGGATAGACAGGAACAAGATGGTAAACGACCTTACAATGGATAAGGAGACTCTTACTGTTGAGCTCACTCAACTTAAGACAGACTATAGCACTCTCTCTACAAACAATGACAGTTTGAATACTCAGCTGGACAGGGAGAAGATCAAAGTTGAAGAGCTGATTGAGAGGGTTAAGAAGACGGAAGCAACTAATCGCTCAAGGATTCGCCAGTATGAAAAGGAGCTTGGTACGCTTAGAAGTATAATGAGGGGTTATATTAAACAGATTGACTCCCTTAATACATTGAATATAACGCTGCGTAAAGATGCTGCTCAGGCTCGTGATGAGGCTAAAGAGTCTCGTCAGAAATATAACGATTTACGCTCTACAACCGATGAGTATGCAAAGCAGGTTGAAGTAGGATCTGTCATTAAGGGACGGGGATTCAATGCAATCGCTATAACATCGGCAAATAAGGAGACAGACAGGAGCAGCAGAACTGCCAAGCTTAAGATTTGTTCAAGTTTGATTGAGAACTCTCTTGCACCAAGAGGACCTATGCATATATACATAAGGGTATTCGGTCCTGATAAACTTCTTCTGACAACTTCGGAGCAACAGGTATTCACTGTGAATGGTGAAAGACTGATATACTCGGCCTCAAGAGAGGTTGATTATCAGGGCGATGAGGTTGAAGTGTGTGTTTACTATGCCGGCAACCAGGGATTCGTCAAAGGTGTTTATACAATCGATGTATTCACTTCCAGAGGGAAGCTTGGTACCGCCCAGGTTCTGTTAAGGTAAACGCAATTGGCCGGAATCTATATACATATTCCCTATTGCAAATCATACTGCACATACTGTGATTTCTATTCTCAGACAAATCTCTCGTCGGTCGGGAGATTTGCCGGAGCATTGATTTCTGAGGCAAAAAGCAGGAGAGATTTTTTTCCCGATAGCGATAAGGTTGTTCGAACTCTCTATCTGGGAGGAGGAACCCCCTCTCTCATGAATCCCGATGATGTAGGCAGATTAGCATCTGCTCTGGGTCAAATATTCGAATTTGATCTCTCTGCCCCCGATTTTGAATTTACTGCAGAGGTTAATCCCGACGATATTCTTCCCGGCTATGCCGAATCTTTGGCGGCGGCGGGGGTGAACAGGGTCAGCATGGGGGTTCAGTCGCTCTACGATGAGCATCTCAAATGGATGAACCGCCGCCACACCGCAGTGAGGGCCATTGATGCATACAAATCACTCAGAGAGGCTGGTATCGGAAACATAAGTATCGACCTCATTTTTGGATTCCGGGCCCTCACCGAACCTCAATGGATTGAAGAGATTGAGCGAATCATTGAACTCAGACCCGAGCACATCTCGGCCTATCAAATGAGTATTGAGCCGGGGAGTAAACTCGGCAAGGATTACAGAAGGGGAGAGTACACCCCCCCCGATGACGATACCTCCTACAGAGAGTATGAGTATCTGCGCAAACGATTAGCAGAGGCGGGATACGATCATTATGAGATCTCAAATTTTGCACTTCCTGACTTTAGATCACAGCATAACAGTTCCTACTGGGAGGGTGTTCCATACCTTGGACTCGGCCCTGCCGCCCATTCATACGACGGAGAGTCACGTTATGAAAACATTGAAAATCTGGGTAGATATCTCAACTATTTTGGTGGAGAGAAACCTGCAGATACAGGTGGAATAAATCGGAGAGAGAGCTTGTCGGAGCGGGATAGGTTCAACGAATTTATAATGATTTCGCTGCGTAAAACCGATGGGGCCGATTTCGAGAGGATCACTTCACTCTTCGATCAATCTTTGGTAGAGCGCTTCAGAGAAAACCTTATTACTGTGTTAAAAGAGGGGGGAGTTGTTTCTGACGGTAAGGGCAGAATAAAAATTCCGCCGGAAAAACTTTTTGTCTCCGACGGAATTATTCGTGATCTGTTTATAGACTAGAATCTTTGCTGCTTATGCGTTAAAGTGAGCATATAAGGCTATTACCACAAAGCCTGCGCAGAGGATTGTTGCAACAATATATGCAACTACTTTAAGTCTGCAGAGCCATTTGTCGTTGTTAAAACCGATAGACTGAAGTGCGCTCCAGAAACCGTGAGTCAGGTGGAACCACAGTGCGGCAAACCATATGATATAAGCCACCAGTACTGCTGTATTACCGAATGTTTGCGACATAAGGAAGTTCGGATCGGTTGGCTCTTCTCCCATAAAATCCTTAAGTTGCATCTCTGCCCAAAAATGAGAAAGGTGGAAGACAAGGAAGCCTAGAATAATAATACCCAGAACAAACATATTCTTAGCTGCCCAAGAGTCGGCTTCACCCTTGTGAGTCACTTCATAACGCTGAGAGCCTCTGGCCTTTAGGTTAACTAAGGTGATCCATGTGGCATATGCTATGTGGATAATGAACCCTGCAGCAAGCACCGGAACTAGAATTGTCACAACCGGAAGAGCCATAAATTCGCAAGCGGCCTCAAAAGCCTCAGGACCGAACAGAGATGTGGCATTTACGGTAAGGTGAACAAATAAAAAGATCAAAAGAAAAAGGCCCGAAATGCTCATTACGAGCTTTTTGCCAATTGAAGAGGTGAGTAAATTTCCCATTATTGATAAGTGATTTCGTGTTTATTTTCAATGGGTGCAAAGATAAACGGTTGCTTGTAAATATCATAATATTTGGCTACATTTGTTCCAGTGTACCGACATTACGGTGTTCAAATTTTCAATCGGGATGAAATATAAAAGGGTATTGTTAAAGCTTAGCGGCGAGAGTATTGGAGGTGCCGACGGCAAAGGACTCGACGAAAAGGTTCTGGAAAAATTTGCTTTGGAAATTAAATCGGCAGTTCAAAAAGGTGTTCAGGTTGCAGTTGTTATTGGCGGCGGAAACATCTTCAGAGGACTTCAAGGTACCGGCCACGGATTCGACAGAGTTAAAGGCGATCAAATGGGTATGCTGGCTACAGTTATAAACAGTATAGCACTTTCGGTAACACTTAAGGCAATGGGTGTGGAGGCTGAGGTCTATACAGCCACTCCAATGAAACCGTTTGCAAAATATTACCAGAGGGACAATGCTCTTAAAATGATTCAGAACGGGGGAGTTGCTATTATAGCAGGGGGGACCGGTAATCCTTTTTTTACTACCGACTCCGCATCTGCACTTCGCTCGGCTGAACTTGGAGTAGATGCATTGCTTAAGGGAACCAGAGTAGATGGTGTTTACGATGCTGATCCCGAAAAGGTACCGGGAGCAAAGCGCTTCTCAACCCTCTCATTCGACGAGGCTCTCTCCAGAAATCTTAAAATTATGGATGCCACCGCATTTGCACTCTGCCGTGAGAATAAGATACCAATAGTTGTATTTGATATGAACGGAAGTGGTAATCTGATAAAGCTACTCTCAGGAGAGGAGATTGGTACAGTTGTATTTTAGTGCAGATAATTTTTTAATTCAATTATATGGATATCAGCAAACAAAAAGAGGTCCTTGCTTCGGCAAAGGAGAAGATGAATAAAGCAATTCACCACCTCGAAGAGGAACTGCTTACATATCGTGCCGGTAAGGCAAACACTGCTGTCTTTAACAATGTGATGGTAGATTACTACGGTAATCCGACTCCGATTCCGCAGGTTGCAAGCGTTACTTCGCCCGATGCAAAGACAATGCTTATTCAGCCGTGGGAAAAGAATATGATTGCTCCTATCGAGAAGGCTATTATGAACGCAAATCTTGGGTTTACCCCGCAGAACAATGGAGAGCACATTAGAATTAATGTACCGCCACTTACCGAAGAGCGTCGTAAAGAGCTTGTTAAAAAGGTAAAAGCAGCCGGAGAAAATGCTAAGATCAGCATACGTAACGCACGACGCGATGCAGTCGATCTGCTCAAAAAGTATCAGAAAGACGGGCTCCCCGAAGATGTGGTCAAAGATGGAGAGACACTTGCTCAAAAAGATACCGATAACTTTAACAAGAGAGTTGACGAAATTCTTGTTGTAAAGGAGAGAGAGATAATGACAGTCTGATCCTCTGTTTACTTATAAAAAAGGGTACCGATATTATTTTCGGTACCCTTTTTATTTAGTGTAATAACTGTTATTCACGGATGGCTTTGATGCCTGGAAGCTCAATGCCTTCGAGATACTCGAGCATTGCTCCACCTCCTGTTGAAACGTAGCTTACCTTATCGGCAAATCCCATTTGAGTTACAGCAGCAACAGAGTCTCCTCCGCCTACAAGTGTAAATGCACCATTTTCAGTTGCCTTTGCAAGAATCTTTGCAATTGATAGTGTTCCGTTTGCGAAATTTGGCATCTCAAATACACCTACAGGACCGTTCCAAAGGATAGATTTTGAATTCATAAGCACCTCTTCCCAAACCTTGATTTGTGCAGGGCTTGAGTCCATTCCCATATAACCGTCCGGAATCTCGCTGCTCTTGCAAATAATCTGCTTTGCATCATTGTTAAAGTCGTCGGCGGCAATGATCTCCTCTGCAAAATATAGCTTAACTCCCTTCTCTTTAGCCTTTTCAAGAATTGATAGAGCAAGTTCCAGCTGGTCCTCTTCGCACAGAGAGGTACCTATAGTTCCGCCCTGAGCCTTTTTAAAAGTATAAACCATTCCACCACCAATAATCATATTGTCGACAACTCCGAATAGTTTCTCGATGATGGCGATTTTAGATGATACTTTTGCACCACCAAGAATTGCTGTCAACGGACGTGCAGGTGAGTTCAGAACCATATCAATAGCTTTGATTTCGCCCTCCATTACATAACCGAACATCTTGTCATTTGGGAAGTATTTTGCAATAAGAGCTGTTGATGCGTGTGCACGGTGAGCTGTTCCAAATGCGTCGTTAATATAGCAATCGGCATAAGAGGCAAGTCTCTTTGTGAACTCTTTTTGTTTCTCTTTTACTACTGCTTTGGCTGCCTTCTTCTCCTCTTCCGAAACATCATCGGCCAATCCGCGAGGTTTTCCCTCCTCCTCTTCGTAAAAACGAAGGTTTTCTAGGAGCAGAACCTCTCCCGGTTTAAGGTTCTTGGACATCTCTTCGGCTTCGGCACCCATACAGTCGGGAGCAAATTTTATAGTTGTGCCAAGCTTCTCCTCAACAGCGCCAATAATATGCTTAAGAGAGTATTTACCGGTAGGACCTTTTGGCCTGCCGAGGTGTGACATGATAATGAGGGATCCGCCGCCAGCAAGTACTTTTTTCAAAGTAGGGATGGCTGCCCTTATCCGGGTGTCATCGGTAATTTTAAAATTCTCGTCGAGTGGTACATTAAAATCTACCCTTACAATGGCTTTTTTGCCGGCGAAATTATAAGTGTCAATGCTTTGCATAATTGTATTTGTTAGAAATTATCTTCGTTAGAGGATGGCGCAAAGTTAGAAATATTATCAGAAAATATTTACCTTCGGGCTCAATTAAAGTAAAATAAAGGCAGATATTTATGTTGATAGAATTTCCAGAAGGGTGGAGAGATTATGAGCTTGTGGATTCAGGTGATTTTGAGAAGCTTGAAAGGTTTGGTATGTATTATCTTATAAGACCCGAGCCAAAAGCTTTGTGGGGAAGATCGATGAGTACGGCAGAGTGGAATGCCCTGGCACATACAAAATTTACTCAGGGGGCAGGGTTCGGAAAGTCAGGGAAGGAGGATTCCGGGATATGGCATCAACTTAAGAAGATGCCTGAGCGTTGGAATGTTATTTATGACGGAGGATCATTCTCGAAAGGGGGCAAAGTGGCTCCTTTCACCTTGAGAATGGGTCTTACATCTTTTAAGCACGTTGGAGTATTTCCTGAGCAGGCACCAAACTGGGATTTTATCTCAGGAGAGGTTTTGCGGCTTAGGGGGGAGGGCGTACAGGAGCCCAAGGTGCTTAATCTCTTCGCA
>JAFIHK010000011.1 GCA_017848635.1 Bacteroidales bacterium
ACCTTGTAGACGCTGCTCCTAAAGCTATCAAGGAAAAAGTTTCCAAAGCAGAAGCTGAACAAGTAAAAGCTCAATTGGAAGAAGCCGGCGGAGAAGTTGAAATTAAATAACTATATTGCCCTTTAAGGGGAAATCATCAGGTTTAGAGCCGCAAATTGGCTCTAAACCTTTTTGTCGTTATTTTAAAATTATTTCAACCAACCATACAACAATGTCGCAAAAAACTAATAATCAGCGGATTACATTCGCGACTTCAAAAGCCCTGCTTGATTATCCCGATTTTTTGGAAGTTCAGTTAAAGTCTTTTAAGGACTTTTTCCAACTCGAAACAACGGCTGAAAATCGCAGGAACGAAGGACTTTACAAAGTTTTTCAAGAGATATTCCCAATAGCGGACACACGCAATAATTTCGTGCTCGAATTTATTGATTACTTCATTGACCCGCCTAGATACTCAATCGAAGAGTGTCTCGAGAGAGGTCTTACATACAGTGTTCCGTTAAAGGCCAAACTAAAACTCTACTGTACCGATCCAGAGCACGAAGATTTCGATACAGTAATCCAGGATGTTTTCCTGGGTACAATCCCATATATGACCCCAAGAGGTACATTCGTTATCAATGGATCTGAACGAATTGTAGTATCTCAGCTTCACCGTTCACCTGGCGTATTCTTCGGACAAAGTCTGCACGCAAACGGTACAAAACTCTACTCTGCAAGGATAATTCCTTTCAAAGGGTCATGGATTGAATTTGCAACTGACATTAACAATGTCATGTATGCATACATTGACAGAAAGAAGAAGCTTCCTGTAACCACTCTTCTCAGAGCTATCGGTTACGAAAGCGATAAAGATATATTGGATATTTTTGGTCTTGCAAACGAGATAAAAGTTAACAAGGCTAACCTCAAGAAGTGTGTCGGAAACAAACTTGCTGCCCGTGTACTTAAGACCTGGACCGAAGATTTCGTTGATGAAGATACCGGAGAGGTAGTAAATATCGAAAGAAATGTAATTGTACTTGACAGGGAGACTATCCTTGAAGAGGATCATATTGAGATTATCCTGGAATCCGGAGTTGATACAATTCTGGTTCACAAGGAGGATGCAAATGTGAACGATTACGCGATTATTCACAATACATTACAAAAAGACCAGTGTAACTCTGAGAAAGAGGCGGTTTTCTACACATACAGACAACTTAGAAACTCAGAACCACCAGACGAAGCTACAGCAAGAGATGTTATCGACAAGCTCTTTTTCTCAGACAAGAGATATGACCTTGGAGAGGTAGGGCGATACAGACTTAACCGTAAGCTAAACCTCTCTACCGATCCTGATATCAGGGTTCTTACTAAGGCAGATATTATAGAGATTATCAAATATCTGATTCAGCTAATCAACTCTAAGGCGATTGTTGACGATATCGATCACCTGAGCAACAGACGTATCAGAACTGTCGGCGAACAACTCGCTAACCAGTTCAGTGTTGGTCTGTCCAGAATGGCCAGAACAATCAGAGAGAGAATGAATGTTAGGGATAATGAGGTGTTTACCCCTATTGACCTTATCAATGCCAAGACCCTCTCATCGGTTATCAACTCATTCTTTGGAACGAGCCAGTTATCTCAGTTTATGGATCAAACAAATCCTCTTGCTGAGATGACTCACAAACGTCGTCTAAGTGCGTTGGGTCCCGGAGGTCTTTCAAGAGATCGTGCAGGTTTCGAAGTACGTGACGTACACTATACTCACTACGGCCGACTCTGCCCTATTGAAACACCGGAAGGACCAAATATCGGTCTTATCTCTTCACTCTGCGTATACGCAAAAATAAATGACCTTGGATTCATTGAAACCCCATACCGTAAGGTTGAAAACGGAATTGTGGACATGAGTCCTAAGGGATGTCTGTATATGAGCGCCGAAGAGGAGGAGGAGAAGATGGTAGCTCAGGCTAATGTCACAATTGCCGAGAATGGTGAAATCGTTGATGAAAGAATCAAGTGTCGTTTTGAAGCGGACTATCCGGTTGTAGGCAAAGAGGAGGTTCACCTTGTGGATGTTGCTCCTAATCAGATTGCCTCAATTGCTGCCTCCCTCATTCCATTCCTGGAACACGACGATGCTAACCGTGCACTTATGGGTTCAAACATGATGCGCCAGGCTGTTCCACTCATTAAACCTGAAGCTCCTATCGTAGGAACAGGCCTTGAGGGACCTGTGATTCGCGACTCACGAACCCAGATCAATGCAAGGGGCAAAGGAGAGGTGGTATATGTGGATGCAAACGAAATCCATATTAAATACGAGATGACGGAGAATGAACGTTTTGTAAGTTTTGAACCGGAAATCACAGTATACAAATTGCCACTCTACCGCAAAACAAACCAGAATACCTCAATAACGCTTAAGCCTATTGTTAGAAAAGGCGATAAAGTTACAACAGGACAGGTCCTTACCGAAGGCTATGCAACTCAGGGAGGAGAACTTGCCTTGGGTAGAAACCTCAAGGTAGCATTTATGCCTTGGAAGGGTTACAACTTTGAGGATGCTATAGTTCTATCGGAGAGACTCCTCAGAGAGGATGTTTTCACCTCTATTCACGTAGATGAATACATCATGGAGGTTCGCGACACAAAGAGGGGTATGGAGGAACTCACTTCAGATATTCCAAATGTGAGCGAAGAGGCTACCAAAGATCTCGATGAGAATGGTATTATAAGAATTGGTGCTAATGTAGAACCAGGCGATATACTAATTGGTAAAATCACTCCTAAAGGGGAGAGCGATCCATCTCCGGAAGAGAAACTCCTAAGAGCAATCTTCGGGGACAAAGCCGGCGATGTAAAAGATGCCTCACTCAAAGCCTCTCCATCACTCAGAGGAACAATTATTGACAAGAAACTCTTCTCAAGAGTTACCAAAGAGAGTACAGGTAAAAAAGGTAAGTCTACACAAAAGAATCAAGTTCAAAGTGCCGAGGAGAATTTTAACAGGAAAGCTGCAATTCTTCGGGAGAACTTCCTTGAGAGACTTAATGTACTTGTAGAAGGTAAGGAGTCTCAGGGTGTTAGCGATCTCTACGGTGTGGAAATTATATCTAAAGGGGTAAAATTCTCACATCTGCTTATCGATAAGATTGATTATGAAAATATCAATCCAACCAAATGGACTGCCGATAAAAATACAAATAACCTCATCAAGCAACTCATCAATAACTATCTTATAACTTATAAGGAGTACGATGCGGAACTTAAGAGAATTAAATATAACCTTACAATCGGAGACGAGCTTCCAACAGGTATTATGCAGCTTGCCAAAGTATATGTTGCGAAGAAGAGAAAAATCCGTGTTGGTGATAAGATGGCTGGACGCCACGGGAACAAGGGTATTGTTGCCAAGGTGGTAAGGGACGAAGATATGCCGTTCCTGGAGGACGGAACTATTGTAGATATAGTTCTTAATCCGCTTGGTGTGCCTTCCCGTATGAACCTCGGGCAGATATATGAAACAGTTCTTGGATGGGCAGGTGCTGTATTGGGAGAAAAGTTCAGTACTCCTATCTTTGACGGTGCTACTCTCGAAGACATCACATCTCTTACCGATAAAGCCGGACTTCCTAAGTATGGCAAAACATATCTGCGCGACGGTGGAACAGGCGAACTATTCGACCAACCTGCCACAGTAGGTATGATTTATATGCTTAAACTGGGACACATGGTAGACGATAAGATGCACGCCAGATCGATCGGACCGTACTCTTTGATTACTCAACAACCACTTGGTGGTAAAGCTCAGTTCGGAGGTCAGAGATTCGGTGAGATGGAGGTTTGGGCTCTCGAAGCATTCGGAGCTGCCAATATCCTTCAGGAGATCCTAACTATCAAATCCGATGACGTAACAGGTCGTTCAAGAGCTTATGAAGCTATTGTTAAGGGCGATCCTATGCCGTCGGCCGGTATTCCTGAATCACTAAATGTGTTACTCCACGAATTGCGAGGTCTTGGACTTAGCATTAATCTGGACTAAGGTTTTATTTATAGAAAATTGAAAAGCTAAATATATGTCTTTCAAGAAAGAAACAAAGGTTAAAAGTAATTTCAGCCAAATTACAATCGGACTTGCCTCACCAGAAGAGATTCTATCAAACTCTTCCGGAGAGGTTTTAAAGCCCGAAACCGTAAACTACAGAACATATAAACCCGAAAGAGACGGTCTATTCTGCGAAAGAATTTTCGGACCTTACAAGGATTACGAATGTCATTGCGGAAAGTATAAAAGGATTCGTTACAGGGGCATTATATGCGATCGTTGCGGTGTTGAGGTGACAGAGAAGAAGGTACGTCGCGAGAGAATGGGTCACATTACTCTTACCGTCCCTGTTGCGCATATATGGTATTTCCGTTCTACTCCTAATAAAATAGGATATCTTCTTGGAGTACCTTCAAAAAAATTAGAGGCTATTATCTATTATGAGAGATACATTGTAATCCAACCAGGTATTAAAGAGCAGGATGGCGTTAAAGCGCTTGATCTGCTTTCTGAAGAGGAGTATCTCGACATAATCGACTCTCTACCAAGAGAGAATCAGCTTCTGGATGATTCCGATCCTAACAAATTCATTGCTGGAATGGGTGCTGAGGCAATCTATTCATTGCTTGAAAAAATCAATCTGGACGACCTCTCTTATGAGTTAAGGAACAAGACTGAGAAGGAGACATCACAGCAAAGAAAGGCTGAAGCTCTTAAAAGACTCAGCGTTGTAGAGGCATTCCGTGAGTCAAGAGATGCCAACAAACCGGAGTGGATGATACTAAAGGTTATTCCTGTTATTCCACCGGAACTCAGGCCTCTGGTACCGCTGGATGGTGGCCGTTTCGCCACTTCCGATCTTAATGATTTGTACCGTAGGGTTATTATAAGAAACAACCGTCTGAAAAGACTAATTGAGATAAAGGCTCCGGAGGTTATTCTCAGGAATGAAAAGAGGATGCTTCAGGAGGCGGTTGACTCGCTGTTTGACAACTCAAGAAAGTCAAATGCAGTTAAAACAGAGGCAAACAGAACTCTTAAATCTCTTTCGGACAGTCTTAAAGGTAAGCAAGGTAGGTTCCGTCAGAACTTGCTTGGTAAGAGGGTTGACTACTCAGCCCGTTCTGTGATCGTTGTTGGTCCTGAACTCAAAATGCATGAGTGCGGTCTTCCGAAAGATATGGCTGCTGAACTATACAAACCATTCATCATCAGGAAACTGATTGAGAGGGGAATTGTAAAGACTGTAAAATCTGCCAAGAAAATTGTTGACAGGAAAGATCCTGTTATATGGGATATCCTTGAAAATGTAATGAAGGGACACCCTGTAATGCTTAACCGTGCCCCTACCCTTCACCGACTAGGTATCCAGGCTTTCCAGCCTAAACTTATCGAAGGTAAGGCAATTCAACTGCACCCACTCTCTTGTACCGCATTTAACGCCGACTTCGACGGTGACCAGATGGCTGTTCACCTTCCACTCGGAAATGCTGCAATACTTGAGGCTCAACTCCTGATGCTCGGCTCACACAATATCTTGAACCCTGCTAACGGAGCTCCTATTACCGTTCCTTCTCAGGACATGGTTCTGGGGCTGTACTATATTACCAAGCCTCGTCCCGGTGCTAAAGGAGAGGGCATGAAATATTACGGTCCGGAGGAGGTAATTATTGCATACAATGAAAAGAGAGCAGAGCTGCATGCCGAAGTTGAGGTAAGACTACCGGTTGATCCGCTCGATCTCAGCAAAGGTTATGAAATGAAGAAGACTACAATCGGAAGAATTATCTTTAATCAGGTAGTTCCACCGGAAGTAGGATATATAAATGAGATCTTAACCAAAAAATCGCTTCGCGATATTATCGGAAAGGTGCTTAAAGTTTCGGGAATTGCCCGCACAGCTCAGTTCCTTGACGATATCAAAGAGATTGGTTACAGCATGGCCTTCAGAGGAGGTCTCTCATTTAACCTCTCAGATGTTATTGTTCCTGCAGAGAAAGAGGCCCTTATCGAAGATGGATATAAACAAGTTGAGACAATCAAATTCTCATATGATAACGGTTTGATTACAAACAATGAGAGATATAACCAGATTATCGATATCTGGACAACCACAAACTCAAAACTTACGAATATCGTTGAGAAGAGGATTGCAGAAGACAAGCAGGGATTCAACCCGGTATATATGATGCTTCACTCAGGTGCCCGTGGATCCAAAGAGCAGATTCGTCAGCTCTCAGGTATGCGTGGTCTGATGGCAAAACCTCAGAAGAGTGGCTCTTCGGGTGCTGAGATTATTGAAAATCCTATTCTCTCTAACTTTAAAGAGGGTCTTAGCGTTCTTGAGTACTTTATCTCAACACACGGTGCACGTAAAGGTCTTGCCGATACCGCTCTTAAGACAGCAGATGCCGGATATCTTACCCGTCGTCTGGTTGACGTATCTCACGATGTCATAATTAATGAAGATGACTGTGGAACTCTAAGAGGACTTGTTGCTACCGCAATCAAGAATAAAGATGAGATCGTCGAGTCACTATATGACAGAATCTTAGGTAGAACTTCAGTTCACGATATATACAATCCTCTTACAGGCGAAAAGATTATTGGAGCAGGCGAAGAGATTACCGAAGAGGTAGCGTCTCTTATTCAGTCACTTCCAATTGAGTCTGTTGAGATTCGTTCGGTACTTACCTGTGAATCCAAGAAGGGTGTTTGTGCACGTTGCTACGGACGTAACCTTGCCAACGGTAAAATGGTAAACAAGGGAGAGGTTGTAGGTGTAATTGCAGCTCAATCAATTGGTGAGCCAGGTACACAGCTTACTCTCCGTACATTCCACGTGGGTGGTACTGCATCAAGCATTGCATCGGAAAATGAGATCATTGCCCGCTACGAAGGTAAACTTGAGTTTGAAGAGCTCAGAACCCTTACCAAAATAAGCGAAACAGGAGATAATCAAGAAATTGTTATCGGACGTACTGCCGAAATGCGTATTGTTGACCCTAATACAGAGATTACTCTCTCTCAATACAATATTCCTTATGGTGCTTCCCTCTTCTTTAAAGATGGTGATACCGTAAAGAAGGGAGACAAGATTTGTGAGTGGGATGCCTATAATGCGGTTACAATTTCCGAAACTGACGGTAAAGTATACTTCGATAACCTTATCGAAGGTATTACATATAGAGAAGAGGCTGCCGACGAATATTCACTCCACAAGGAGAAGGTTATTATCGAATCGAAAGACAAGAGTAAGAACCCTATTATTAAGATCCTTGAGGATAAGATTGAGCTTAAGCAGTATAACCTTCCTGTAGGTGCCCATATTATGGTTGAAAACGGTCAAAAGATCAAAGCCGGTGACATTATTCTTAAGATTCCTAGAGCAATCGGAAAATCAGGAGATATCACAGGTGGTCTTCCACGGGTTACAGAGCTGTTTGAGGCCAGAAATCCATCGAATCCGGCAGTTGTTGCAGAAATCAATGGGGAAGTATCAATGGGTAAAATTAAGAGAGGAAATCGCGAAATTATAATCAAATCCAAGACAGGTGAGCAGAAGACATACTCTGTTCCGCTTTCGAAGCAGATCCTTGTACAGGAGAATGATTATGTAAGAGCAGGTATGCCTCTGTCCGACGGTGCAATCTCACCTTCTGATATTCTCGCAATTCAGGGGCCTACTAAGGTTCAGGAGTACATTGTAAATGAGATTCAAGAGGTGTACAGAATGCAGGGTGTGAAGATCAACGACAAACACTTCGAAATCATCGTAAGACAGATGATGAGAAAGGTAGAGATCGTAGATCCGGGCGATACCAGATTCCTTCCTGAACAGCTTGTTGACAAATGGGATTTCATGCATGAAAATGATGAGATATATGACAAGAAAGTAGTAACCAACTCAGGCGACTCAAATGAGCTTAAACCAGGCCAGATTGTCACTGTCCGCCGCTTAAGAGAGGTTAACTCTCTTCTTAAGAGGAAAGATATGAAGCTTGTTGAAGCAAGAGATGCAAATCCTGCAACTGCAAACCAGGTTCTGCAAGGAATTACTAGAGCTGCATTAAGAACAAACAGCTTTATGTCAGCAGCTTCATTCCAGGAGACAACCAAGGTCCTCAGCGATGCAGCTATCTATGGAAAGGTAGATACTCTTGAAGGTCTTAAAGAGAATGTTATCTGCGGCCACCTAATACCTGCAGGAACCGGAACAAAAGATTTTGAAAAGATTATCGTTGCCTCTTTAGATGACTATCTCAGAGTTAGTAACGCAGCATCTAAACAGTAATCACAATTATTGACTATATAGAAAAAGACCGGCAGTTGCCGGTCTTTTTTTATGTACAGAAGTTAAATAATAATAGATGTTAAATTTCTAACAATCATTTAGTATCAGTTTATATATTTACCAAGCTACAATAATTATATAACAGATAAAATATAAATCGGGAATAAATAATAGATACTTATAATAGGCTATCAGAGTGTATAAAAAAAGAGGCCGCCCCTAGAGGCGGCCTCACCCAATTTATAAATCTGAGAATTTACACTAACCTCAGTTTATCTATAAAATTACGGTTTTACAACTTTAACAAATACGTTCTTAACCAAAGTTTTACCGAAGTCGTCAGTAATTGTGATAGTTACAGGAACTTCAACAGAAGCTTGAGTCAAGATTGGATCGTCATATGAGAATGCTGAACGAACTCTCCAAGTGTATTTTGTAGTAGGATATGGAGGCCAAGGTGCAGATTGCTCTTCGTTTTCAATAACGATAAGACCAGCATTTGTACCAGAAGCTGCTACAGTAACACCGTCAGGGTTAGATGCAAGTCTTGAATCAGGATTTAAAGAACTGAATGAGTTAACAGCATCTCCAAGATAATCTTTCACGCTGTAGATAGTGCTGAATGATTTCCATCCGCCATATCCGCTAGTTTGATCACCGTGAGTGATAACAATTTGATTGTCAACTCCACCAGTTTGAGTAGCTACAACTGAACCTTGTTGAATTTCACTAAGAAGTAAAACTTGGATAGTTTCAATAAGAACCTCGTTGTTAGCATTTCCATAAACTCTAACCTTCAGGTCAACATTATTTGTAACATTCACTCTGTTTGAAAGATATTCATAGTCATCACCTGATAATACGTTAGTACCAAGTTTGAATACATATGTGTGAGGTGAAACTGCAAGAGTACCAAAGTTTACATAAGCATCTTTAAGATCGTACTCATCGCTAGGATTGTTTCCGTAAAGAGTTATCTTTTGGCCATCCCACATAGGAGTAGGAACGTGAGCAGCTGTAAATGATCCGATAAGAGCTGTGAGCGATGGATTGCTTACAGTGATAGTTACAGGAACTTCGAATGGAGTATAAAGGCTTGAAACCTCTGAGCGGTTATCGCTGAATTTAAGTTTAACAACTGTACCGGTTGTAGGAACAACTGTACTGTTTGTGAAAGTAAATCCTACGTATGCAACATCTGCAGGAGATGTAGTTGTAGTTGTACCGTCAGCTTTGTAGAAAGTAGCAACAACGCCAGCAGGAAGAGCAGATGTTGTAAGATTGATTGCTCTATTTCTCCACAATTCAAGTTTTCTCTCACCATCAAGTGCAGTAAACAGAGATGTAAGAGCTACCTTGTTAGGTTGTGAACCACCAATAGTGTAAGAAACACTGTATGAAGGAACAGTTGCAAGTGTAAGAGGAGTATAGAACTTAACGGCTACAGTACCTTCTTGATACTTACCTGTAAAGTCCATAGTCTTAACTTTGAAAGATGCATTTCTGTAGCTGTTGATATCTTCGCTGGTACCACCTTGAACAACAGCAACACTTGGAGAAGCCGGTCCATAAGTAAGGTAATCGTTGATATTAGCATCAGCTGAAACTTTCTCAAGACCTACTTTGTAGAAATCAGTTGCAGGGTTAGTGTAGAACTGAGTAAGAAGGCTTGTAGTTGAAGGAATCTGCAGATAAATATTTGGAGAAGATTTTGCTGTCAAAGTAACATTTGACGCGCTCTTAACCAACATTGAGTATTGGTAAGGAGATGTAATCTGACGAGTACCTTTCATAGCGCGAACTGCAAGCTGAGTAGCTTCAGCTGTAGCAGCACCCATTCCAGGAACTGAAGGAGTTGCAAACTGAGTCAGGAAAGCCTGGATGTTTGCAGATGTCGGTTGAAGAGTCAAAGTATACAAACCTGAATTTCCAGCAGTGTTGTACTGTACAAAGTCTCCAGTCCATCCTGCAGAAAGTGTTCCCTGGATAGGAATAGCATTTCCGTCAGAAGTGATGATTTCGAATGTGTAACCACCTACAGTAGCGTTTGCAGGGTTAACAATCACTGGAAGTTTTGCATTAGCAGGGATAAGGATATCACCAAGTGATACACCTGCCCAGCTTAATTGAGCTGAAGTCTGGCTGTAGTTGAGAACCATACCATAGTTAACAAGAACTCTGGTGTCTGCAACAGGAGACGACAGATTTAAGATATCGCTAACAAGAACAACATCTTCTGCGAGTGGAACTTTGTACTCAGTAAGTACGCTGTTTGTGTAAACCCATACAGAGAGAGTACGGCTAGCATCGTTGTAGTAAATATTAGGAATTGTTACTGAAGTTTTTACACCGTCGATGTACAGATATTTGTCTGAACCAAGGGTAAGAGTCTGAGCTGTAACTTTAGCAAGAACAGGTTGTCCGCCTACCAGGATTCTTGTTGCTGTACCGCCCTGAGTTTGAATAACTGTCCAATAACCCTGAGCATCTATACCAATAATAGGTGTAAAACCTGTTGCACCAGCAGGGCCAGTTGCACCTGTTGCACCATTAGTTATGGTAACTGATGTTCCGTCAGAGAAATTAAGTTTGTAACCATTGGTTACTGTTGTTACTGATGATACAAGCTTGCCTGCGCTAATAGCAGTTTGAAGCGAAGTGATTGATGCCTGGGCTGCAACTATCTGAGCCTGCAGGTCATCGATTTCATCTTAATAATCCTTCGCACAAGATTGAACAGTGAAAGCTGCCACACTCATAAGTGCGACAAAACCGAAAAATCTGAATTTACTTTTCATTGTTTAATTTTTAGTGAATTTGGTTTAACATTACTTTTTGTAGTAGGTTGTGTTTTACCAATGTACACCAGAAGAGACAGGCCTTTTGACGGACAGATGTGAGACATCTTCAAAATAACCTGTCTTTTACATCGTTACAAATACAAATATAAATAATATTCGACTTTTGCAACTTTTTCAACTGAAAAATTCACAGAATGTTAATCATTTTACCCTTACCGGAGGAGCTAAAGGAATAAATGTAAGAGGATTGTAACTCTTAGTTTGAAGCAATGCTTCAGATGAAGGAGACTTTTGGAGGTCATTTGAGACAAAATTATCCCTGTTATAGGTGCCTCCGGAAACCCTCATAATCTTCTTAACAGCAGCTTCTCTGGAAGGAGCGCTGTAGTACGGTATGTTATTGATCATACAGCTGGTACTCTCAGCTCTCCACGCTCCATATGTGTAGTAAAGAGCTCCCTCATATGCGCCTACTCTCTCATAGCCCGAAATCCCTATGAAGGAGTACCATTTAACAGATGAAGGGACTCCGGTTACATCCACATTTGCGTTGAAACCGTAATTACTCCAGGATTGATAACTTGATATCGCTTCTGCTGTAATTGTTTTACCTGAGTTAGCTGATGAAACGTACTCATCGGCCAGGCCTGCCCAGCCATGCCCACCAGCTTCGTGGTTCACAATAGCAGGAAATCTTGTATTAGAGGATGAGGCTGTTTTACTTACAGGACAGATTGCAATTGCTTTTCCATCCGACCACATAAAGCATGTACCCGCATAGCGATCTTCATTCAACATCAAGACAATAAGGACCGATTTGAGCTTTTCGGCTGTTATACCGGTAATTTTTCTGGCATAAGTAAACACTTTATCGGTGTTTGTAGATGTACTGGATCCACCTGCAAAATAGCTGGAGAAACAGGTTTGTTTAGTGATTGACTTATCTTGCTGAGTTATACCGCTTTCAGCAGAGAATGCTCCGATTTTATATGCTTTAAAATATGACTTGTATGTTTTATAAGGCTCCACATTGAAAAATGCATCAAGCCCAGTGGCAACATCCTGATCAAACAATCCGCCAGTCTGGTAGTCTGCTGCAGTATAACCGTCACCAATAAATATAATTTCGCAAGGGTTTGCTCCTGTTGTGTTATTTAAAATAACAGAAAATTCTCCATCTGCCAGAAAATTCACAGGTCCGGTTGTAAAAGTATTGAGTGATGACACTGAATTGTCCTGAGCATCACTTGCAGTAACTCTCCAGTAATAAGTTGTATATGGTTCAAGGTTGTATTTAAAATTGAGAGATGTAGATGTTAGAACAGAGTCTTTCCAGTTTACATTATCCTTGGAGATCTGAAATTTGTATGATACAGGGTCATTATCGGCATCGGTAGAGGCGTTCCACCTGAATATCGGAATTGTACCCACAGCTGTTGCACCATTTGAAGGGAAAGTAAGTACAGGCTGAGTTGGAATACCGTTAAGGGCTCCCCTTTGAGATGCATTGATAACAATCTGCGTTGAGGCATACTTTAATATTATACTTGTACTTCTTATTGAGTTTGCATTATTTGCTGTAGTTGTAAAAGTCACCGAACCGTTGCCCACTCCCGATAGAGTATTCGCGGTAATCCATGGCGATGCGGATGGTATCTCTATTGTCCAGGCAGTATTTGATGTTATGTTAACTGTAATGTTTTCGGCTCCCTTCTGGAAAGCCAGAGTAGAGTTATCTACCGATAGTACTGAGTTTGTTTGTGCAACGGTAATCAATTTTACCAGATTTTTGCATGTCACCCTAATATTACCCGATCTAGACGAAGAAGTGTAGTTATTCATTGCAGTCACTGTTACTGCACCGTTCCCTGATCCACTAACAGGAGAAATTGTAAGCCAGGAGTCATCTGTAGTCACTGTCCAGCTCATATTAGACTGAACTTCAAATGTAGAAGATCCCTGATAATTCGCAACCTCCATGGCGCTAACCGACACATTTAACTCCGGAGTCTGCTCCTTCTGACAAGATGCTGTACAAAACAGCGTAAAAACCAGTATTACTGACAATTTAAACAACCTTTGCATTATTTTTAGATTAATTTATGGCAAAAAATTAGAGATAAGTCGCAAACAAAATTAGTATAATATTAATGTTTTTCAAAAACATTTAGTAACTTTGGGCCAAATACCTTTTATTTATTTATTAACCAAAACTTATTTAAATGAAAAAAATCAGATTACTTCTCGCCACACTTTTACTAGTGGCAGGGAATGTGCTTTCTGCACAGACTCTTCAGGTGACCGGTACTGTTACTGATGCTGCTGACGGTGTTCCCGTTGCAGGCGCATCTGTTAGGGTTCTAGGAACCACAACAGGCGTAGTGACAGACGCTAACGGTAAATATGCAATCAGTGCTGCTCGTGGTGCTGTCCTTGAAATTGCATTTATCGGAATGGAGACAGTTCAGGTTACAGTTGGTGCAAATGCTGTCATCAACGTTCAAATGAAGCAGAGCGCTACTCAACTTGAAGATGTCCTAGTTGTAGCGTACGGTACAGCAAAAAAATCTTCTTATACCGGATCTGCCGCAGTTGTTAAGAAGGAACAGATTGAAAAAATCCAGGCAACCAACCTTACAAAATCTCTCGAAGGTAATGTAGCAGGTATTCAGGTTACCGGAGGTACAGGTCAACCTGGTTCTTCGACTTCAATTCGTATCCGTGGTATCGGTTCAATCAACGCATCAAGCTCTCCTCTATATGTTGTGGACGGAGCTGCATATGATGGTGATATCAACGCAATCCCTGTAGACGACATCGAATCGGTGAGCGTTCTTAAGGATGCTGCAGCTGGTGCTCTTTTCGGAGCTCGTGGTGCAAACGGTATCATTATGATTACAACTAAAAAAGGTACACAGGGTAAAGCAAAAGTAAATGCTAAGGTTAACATTGGTGTCTCTACCAGAGCCATTCCTGAATATGACAGAGTTAACCCTACACAGTACTATGAATTGATGTACGAAGGTTACCTGAAAGCCCTAAAGGTTGGTAACCCATCTCAAACCGAAGCTGCTCTTGCTGCTATCGCATCAGGATCTACATCTAACGGTATCGTTGCCAAATTAGGGGGATACAACCCTTACAACGTAGGCAATGGTTCAGTTATCGATCCAGCTACTTACAAACTCAATTCTTCAGCAAAACTGCTATACTGGGATGACTGGACAGATGCTCTTTCACAAGCAGGTCTTCGTCAGGATTACAGCGTATCTGTAAGCGGTGGTAATGACAACACTACTTACTACACTTCATTCGGTTATATCGATGAAGAGGGTTATGCAAAATGGACAAACTTTGATCGTTTCTCAGGTCGTGTAAACGTAAGTTCAAAAATCAACAACTGGTTAAAAACTGAAGCCAGCTTAAGCGGAATTACTTCAAACACCAGAGGCGGTATGATGGAAGGTACTTATACTACTAACCCATTCTACTATGCTAGAATTATGGGTCCAATCTACCCTATTTACCAAAGAGCTTCAGATGGTTCAGTTGTGCTCTCGTCTGACGGTTCTCCTATGTACGATATGGGTGGTGGATCAAGCATCTTCGCTTGGGCAGGTCACACAAGGCCTTATGCTCCAAATTCAAACCTTGTTGTAACACTTCCGCTTGACTACAGAGGAAACAGCAGAAATCAACTTTCAGGCAGGTTCTCAGCAGAGTTCTCTTTCCTTAAGGATTTCACATTCAAAACATCAGTTGCTTCTGACATTACAAACACTTACTACACTACATACCAAAACAACAAATTCGGTGATGCAGAGAGTGTTAAAGGTCGTTCAACAAAAGAGTACTACAAAATATTCTCATATACTTTCCTCCAACAGTTGAATTACAACAAAATTGTCGGCGATCATAACTTCGCAGTTCTCCTCGGACACGAAAACTACAAACTTGAAGCTAACGATTTGTATGCTACAAGAACTGGTTATATCGTTCCTTCTAACGAACTTGTAAATGGTGGTGTAGCCGAAGGTTCATCTTCAACAGTTGATAACTACACTATGGAGAGTATCCTCAGCCAGGTTACTTATTCATACCTTAACAGATATTTCGTTTCTGCTTCATACAGATACGACGGTTCGTCAAGATTCTCATCTGACTCACGCTGGGGCGGTTTCTGGTCAGTAGGTGGATCATGGAGAGCAAAACAGGAGTCTTTCCTTGCAGATGTTAACTGGCTCGATGACCTCAAAGTTAAGGTATCTTATGGTCAACAGGGTAACGATAACGTAGGTACATACTATGCTTACCAAGGTTTATTCGACGTTAACGACAGAAATAACAACAACCTGAATGGTGCTTGGTATTCTCAGCTTGCTAACAATGAACTCTCATGGGAGAAAAATGCTAACCTGAATGCAGGTATTGACTTTGCTATCTTCGGTAAAGTTCGCGGATCAGTTGAGTACTTCAACAGAGAGTCAAGCAACCTTCTTTTTGCAGTTCCACTTCCTGAATCAACAGGTATCAACTCAAAATGGGAGAATATCGGATCTATGTATAACAGAGGTTTCGAAGCACAAGTAGCTGTAGATATCTTTAAGAATAAAACATTCACTTGGACTTTGGACGTTAATGCTACTACTTTCAAGAACGAAATCACAAAGATGCCTCTTAAAGCTGACGGAACTCCTAAAGAGATCATTTCAGGTTCAAAGAAACTTGCAGTTGGTCGCTCAATTTATGACTACTGGCTCCGTTCATATGCCGGTGTAGACCCTGCAAATGGAGATGCTCTTTACTGGAAAGATGTTACTGTAAACGGTGAAGTTACAAGACAAACTACAAATGATCAAAATGCTGCTACTTACTACTATCGCGGAACATCTATTCCTGACGTTTACGGTGGTATTACCAATACATTCAAAGCTTTCGGATTTGACTTAAGCGTACTCCTCTCGTACCAACTTGGAGGTAAAACTTATGATACAAACTACGCTGCTTTAATGCACCCAGGTACATTTGGATCTAACTGGTCTACAGATATTCTTAACCGCTGGACAGCTTCTAACACAACTACAAGTGTTCCAAGACTGCAAAATGGTTATGTAGCTCCAACAGCTGCATCTGACCGTTGGTTAGTTAGCTCTTCATTCCTTTCACTTAAGAACGTAACATTCGGTTACACTCTTCCATCTGACATAGCTAAGAAGATTGGAATCGGAGGAATGAGAGTTTACGCTACAGGAGACAACCTCAAGCTTTTTGCAAAGAGAAAAGGTCTTGACCCTCAGCAAACATTCGGTGGAACAACAGATAATACTTATGTTCCGGCAAGAATCGTTTCACTTGGTCTAAACATAACTTTTTAATTGAATAAACATGAAAAAACACATAATCTTATTACTCGTTGCGTCTCTGGGTCTCGCCTCTTGCGGTAAGGAGTATCTTGAGACAACCCCGTCAGAAAGTATCAGCGAACAGCTTATGTTTACTGACCTTACAGGAGCCCAGACAGTATTGGAAGGTTTGCACAGAGCAACATACCAATATTATAATGCTCACGACCGTTTTGGTCAGAAATCAATTGACCTGGTTATGGACATTATGGGTGAGGACTTCTATCAAACAGCTGCCGCATATGGTTGGTATAATAACAATTACTATCGTTGGGTTTCTCATAGAAATGCAACCGACGGAAGATTGGAGTATGTATGGGCTTACTACTACGACCTGATCAACGGTGCCAATATCATTCTTAAAAATATCGACAACATTACAATTTATGATGCCGAAATTCCTAAGAAGAACTGGATCAAAGCTCAGGCACTCTTCTACAGGGCTCACTCATATTATATGCTTGTTCAGCTATTTTCTACCAGATATGACTACACAAGCAGTAATAATACCCAGCTGGGTGATCCAATCTATACTGAACCTACAAGTACTGGTAAGGAGAGAAGCACTGTTCAGGCAGTTTACACTCAAATTAAGACAGACCTTCAGGATGCAGTTACACTACTTACAGGTAACACAACTGCTCAACCAGATATCTCACACCCTAACCTGAATACAGTTTATGGTTTATATGCGAGAGTTGCACTTACTACCGGTGACTGGACTAATGCAGCTACCTATGCAGCTAATGCCAGAACCGGAAAAACTATTGTTTCGGGTGCTAATCTGATTGATTACGGCTGGAATAAATCAAACAGCGAATGGCTTTGGGGAGCTTATCTGATCGATGAGCAGCAAACCAGCTACGCTTCATTCTTCTCTCATATTGACCCTTATTTCGGAGGTTATGCAGGTCTTGGCGGATTTAAAAACATCAGCACACTGCTTTATGACCATATGAGTGCAACCGATTACAGAAAAGAGGCTTGGTTCGTTCAAATTAACGCAGCTAATCCTAGAGTAGGACAGAAGTTCTCAGGATGGGGTGAGTGGACAAATGACTATCTCTATATGAGAGCCGGTGAGATGTACATTATCGAAGCAGAAGCAAAAGCTCGTATTGCAGGTCAGGAAGCTGCTGCAAAACAGGTGTTGACTACATACATGCTTACAAGAGATCCTAACTACGACATCTCAAGCCTTACAGGAACAGCCGTTCTCAACGAGATTCTGCTTCAGAGAAGGATTGAGCTTTGGGGTGAAGGACAGAGATTCCTCGATCTTAAACGATTGAATCTCCCTCTTGACAGAGCTAACCTGGGTCACAACTCTACAAACTGGGGTACTGCCGGCTACTATGCTGCAGGTGCAAAAGAGTTTACATGGCTCATACCTCAGTCGGAACTTGACGCTAACTCATCAATGGTTCAAAACCCATTGTAGTAGTTTAGTGAAAGGTATAATAAAAGAGGCTGCTCAATGAGCAGCCTCTTCTTTTTTTAATGTTATTTAGTTAGTAGTGATACGCCTATTCATTGATTAGCAAAGACCTTGCTCAAGGAATGCTTGTGCTACCTTCATGAAGCCGGCAATATTCGCACCTTTAACATAGTTAACATATCCATCCGGCTGTTTGCCATACTGAACGCAGGCGTGGTGAATACTCTCCATAATCTGCTTTAGCTTGCTGTCAACCTCTTCGGCAGTCCAACTAATGTGCATTGCATTTTGAGTCATTTCAAGGCCCGAAACTGCAACTCCACCAGCATTCACTGCTTTACCAGGAGCATATAGTACCTTAGCTTTAATGAACTCTTCAATTGCTTCAGGAGTACATCCCATATTAGAGATTTCACCTACACATTTAACACCGTTTGCAATTAACTTGCGAGCGTCGTCTCCATTAAGTTCATTCTGGAAAGCACAAGGGAGAGCAACATCAACTTTAACTTCCCATGATTTCTTACCGGCATGGAATTTAGCATCGGTAAACTTTTGTGCATATGGAGCTACGATATCATTGTTTGAAGCTCTGAGCTCTAACATATACTCAATCTTTTCAGGAGTCATACCGTTTTCGTCAACAATAAGTCCATCAGGGCCAGAAAGAGCAATTACCTTTGCTCCAAGTTCAGTAGCCTTTAAGGCAGCACCCCAGGCAACATTACCAAAACCAGAAACAGATACAGTCATTCCTTTAATATCCATTCCTTTGGTGTGAAGCATGTGCTGAACAAAATAGACGCCACCAAATCCAGTAGCCTCTGGACGAATTAATGAACCACCCCATGTTCTTCCTTTACCTGTAAGAACGCCGGTGTTTTCACGAGCCAGTTTTTTATACCAGCCGTACATATATCCGACCTCTCTTCCACCAACTCCGATATCTCCTGCAGGAACGTCAGTATCAGGGCCGATATTGCGCCAAAGTTCGGTGATGAAGGCCTGGCAGAATCTCATAACCTCTGCGTCTGATTTACCTTTTGGATCGAAATCCGAACCACCTTTAGCTCCTCCCATAGGGAGTGTTGTAAGCGCGTTCTTAAAAGTTTGTTCAAATCCAAGGAATTTAAGAATCGAAGGATTTACAGATGGGTGGAAACGGAACCCACCTTTGTAAGGTCCGATAGCATTGTTAAATTGTACTCTGTAACCAAGGTTTGTTTGAACTTCGCCTTTGTCGTCCTGCCAGGTAACCCTGAATGTAAAGATTCTGTCAGGTTCAACCATTCTTTCAATAATTTTGGCTTTTTCAAACTCAGGGTGTTGGTTATACACCTCTTCGATTGATTCGAGTACTTCGTGCACTGCTTGCAGATACTCTTTTTCATGGCCATACTTTCTCTCGAGAGTAGCCATAATATTTGTAACTTTCATAATAGTAGAATATAGTTTATAGTGTTAACTTTCTATTTTACTTCCCAAGTCGCACCGCTTCTGAGCAGTTCATCGACATTTTTTATTTTTGCTTTAGCTCTTACCTCTATTACCTGATCACGTACGTTGTCGTCGTAGGTTTTATCTTTAACTCTCCTTATAACACCTAATGCTACAGGGTATTCCGGATACTTCATGTCAATTAGCATTGAGTGCAGGCCAGGATTGTCAATTTCAGCATCGTGAACAAGAAGATCCTTTTCGGTTACTCCGTTTTCACCAATTTTAACAACCTTGAGTCTCATACCATCGAGCATAAGACCTTTGTCTCTGTTCTTTCCAAAGATCATAGGTTCTCCGTGTCTTAATACAATGGTCTTATCTTCACGAGTCTCTTTATCGGTAATGTTTGAGTGTGTTTTATCGTTAAATATAACACAGTTTACCAGCATCTCTGTTACTGCAGTCCCATCGTGCTTTGCCATCTCGACCATAATTTCCGAAGTGAGTTTAAGCTCAACATCGAGACTTCTGGCGAAGAAAGTACCTCTTGCACCAAGAACAAGAGCTCCCGGATTAAAAGGATGTTCGACAGTTCCGAACGGTGAGGTCTTTGTAACCATACCAAGATTTGAGGTAGGCGAATACTGACCTTTCGTAAGTCCGTAAATCTGGTTGTTAAAGAGTATTATATTGATATCGATATTTCTTCTTATAGCGTGTATAAAGTGGTTGCCACCAATAGCCAAAGCATCGCCGTCTCCGGTTATCTGCCAAACTGTAAGTGTAGGATTGGCTACTTTAACACCGGTAGCAATTGCAGATGCCCTGCCGTGAATCCCGTGGAAACCGTAAGTGTTCATATAATATGGGAATCTGGATGAACATCCGATCCCAGACACAAACACAAAACGCTCTTTTGTATAATTTAAAGCATCACAAATCTCCGGCATTGCTCTCTGAACCGAAGCCAGAATGGCATGATCACCGCAACCCGGACACCATTTAACCTCCTGGTTGCTTTTAAAATCCTGTGGTGTATATTTAATCATTTTGATTTAGCTTTAATGGTTATAGAATATTATTTACAGCTTCAACCAGCTCGGTTACTATAAAAGGTTGTCCCTGTACCTTATTGTATTGATGATATGTGAACTTTTGCAGTCTGGCTCTCAGGTAGTCGGCAAACTGACCACTGTTAAGTTCACAAACAATTATCTTCTTGAAATTCGAAAAGATTTGTTCTGTATTCTTTGGAAGTGGGAAGATGTAGTCAAAATGTGCAAGACTCACCTTTTTACCCTGTGATTGAAGCTCCTTAACTGCA
Source organism: Bacteroidales bacterium (assembly GCA_017848635.1). Lineage (GTDB taxonomy): Bacteria > Bacteroidota > Bacteroidia > Bacteroidales > UBA932 > JAFIHK01. Next base: position 20,736 of record JAFIHK010000011.1, read on the forward strand.
GTATAAAGGTGTCCAAAAGTTCCGCCCCATCCTACCATCAGAACATCACCGCTATCCTCTCCGAATAGACTCTGCTCAGGCATAAAATCAGCAAGTTTCTGCACCTTTGCAGCTCTTTCGGCAACCATCCTTTCGTGAACCAGTGGATCAGATGAAACATTACCGTTATTGTTCTTTTCCAGACCACCAACCCTGTGTTCAAGGCCAGCAGTTCCGGGAAGAGCCCATCGGCGTGCAAGCCTCTCCTCATCCCTCTTAAATGGCCAGAATGGCTGCTCCTCTGCCTCTTTTATTATTGGAGGAGTAATCGAAGGGAAATCGCTCATTGATGGAATCTTCCAAGGTTCAGAACCATTAGCGATAAATCCTTCGGTAAGAAGAAGAACAGGCATCATGTGCTCCATTGCATATTTCGCTGAATAGAAAGCTGCTTCAAAACAGTGAGATGGGGAGTGAGCCGCAATTATTGCAATAGGGCACTCTCCATTTCTTCCGTACAGTGCCTGATTGAGGTCGGTCTGTTCTGTCTTTGTAGGAATCCCTGTTGAAGGGCCACTTCTTTGTACATCAACTATAACTAGAGGAAGTTCTGTTATCATTGCCAGACCAAGTGCCTCTGACTTGAGCGACAAACCGGGACCGGATGTAGTAGTTACTGCGAGGTTGCCGGCATATGCAGCACCGATAGCAGTACAGATTCCCGATATTTCGTCTTCACACTGAAGCGTTTTTGCATTTAAATCTTTCCTGATAGCCAGCTCTTCCAGAATACTGGTTGCCGGAGTAATAGGATATGATCCGCAAAACAGAGGAATACCAGCCTTCTCGGATGCAGCTAACAATCCCCAGGCTACAGCTTGATTACCATTGATATTTCTATAAATTCCCTTTTCACTCTTTGCCGGTTCGATATTATATGTGTTAGGAATCGCCTCAATATTACCTGCATAATTGTAACCTGCTTTAAGAACAGCTATATTGGGCTCAATAAGTTGAGGTTTTTTTGCAAATTTATCCTTTATGAATTTTTCGGTAAATGAGAGGGGACGATTAAACAGATAGTAACATATCCCTAGAGTGAACATATTTTTTGTCTTAAGAATAGTCTTTGGATCAAGTCCGCTATCTTTAAGACTCTCTTTGGTCAGTGATGTAATTGGTGCAAAAATGATATTTCTGTCATCAATTTTTAGTTCAGCAACAGGGTCAGTTGTTTGAAAACCTGCCTTTTGAATCCCTTTCTCGTCAAAAGTATCGGAGTCGAGAATAATAGTAGCTGTCGGTTTGGCCCATTTTGCATTCGCTTTTAATGCAGCAGGATTCATTGCAACTAGAACGTCGCAGAAATCTCCAGGTGTTTTAATCTCTTTGCTTCCAATGTGAACTTGAAACCCGGAAACCCCCGAAACTGTTCCCTGAGGAGCTCTGATTTCGGCAGGAAAATCGGGGAAAGTTGAGATCTCATTTCCGAATAATGCAGATGAATCGGCAAACAGAGTACCGGTTAATTGCATACCATCGCCTGAATCTCCGGTAAATCTAATAACAACATCCTGTGTATCAATTACTTTGTGTTGCATATATTTTTGTATTATTTATGGATTTGAATCTGAGAATCTAAATTTTCCACAAATGTAAGTAATATATTTAGCTTTACTGCAAAAATAGAGAAAATTTTAATTTATTATAATTTAAACTAACTTTTATTACACATCATAAGGTTTAAAGTTTTATATTCTTACAATTTGATCATTATATGCAATATTTTATAATTTATAAAAAAAGCAGTTTTCTATTTGTATATTCGCAGATAATTTCAGAAATCATGGCAATTATAAGAGAATTGAACGGGATAAAACCCAAAATCGGTGAGAGATGTTTTATTGCCGAGAATGCAGCTATCATTGGTGATGTTGTAATTGGAGACGACTGCAGCATCTGGTATGGAACCGTACTTAGAGGCGATGTCAACCCCATCAGGGTGGGTAATCGGGTTAATATTCAGGATGGAGCGGTCCTACATACGCTTCACAAGAGGTCTGTTGTAGAAATCGGAGATGACGTATCAGTAGGTCATAATGCAATAATACACGGTGCGACTATAGGAAATAATGTCCTGGTTGGAATGGGTGCTATAGTGATGGACAACGCGGTTGTCCCAGACGATACCATAATTGGAGCCGGTGCTATTGTGCTCTCAAACGCTGAACTGGAGCCGGGTGTTTATGCGGGTATTCCTGCAAAAAAGGTAAAAGAGGGATCAGATGAGATCCGGGAGGCAGCCAGACGCAATGCGCACGGATATCTAAATTATAAAACCTGGTATTTAGAAGATAATGAATAGGTTCCTAATATTTCTGCTTTCATTATTAGTAATCTCCTGTAATAACAGGAATAATTATGACGGATTCATCATTGAGGGGAACATCTCGGGATACAATGCTCTCCCATCAAGGGTATATCTCTCCAATAATTCAGTAGAGAATCCTGTAAATTTTGAAGCAGAGGTAAAGGGTGGCAAGTTCATAATCAGGGGTAGGCTGGATACACCCGATATGTTTACACTCAAGTTAAATGGTGTTAGAGACTCCCTGAATATATTTGTCGAAAATACACTGATTACAATTAACGGAATAGCAGAGGATCTGCCCGGAGCTCTTATTACAGGAGCTGCCACTAATGATTTGGCTTCGGAATATTTCGAAGAGATGGAGGGGATATCAATTACCAGCAAAATCGGAGAGTACTCCGATATTCCTGACTCCCTTGAATATCTTTACAACAGAGAGGAGATAAGGTCAAGAGTCGAAGATTACAAAAAAAGAGTCCACACAGCAGATTCATCATTTATCGAGAAGCATCCTAAATCCTTCTTCTCATTAAGGCTTCTTGCAAATAAGGCAGATGAATTTTCTCCGGCATTTGTTGAGGGAAAGGCAGCCATTTACAGATCTCTGCCTGCATTCAGAAACAACTATTACCTCTCGGCTATTGAACACAAGCTCGAGACGCGGCACCAACTAAAGGAGGGAGGGGTAATTCCCGATATAAAGGTTTCGGATAGTACAGGCTCAAAGATCAATCTATCTTCAATTTACTCAAACAATAAGATAACAATGATCTATTTTTGGGCGGGATGGTGCGATGCATGCCGTAGATACAACGGCTTTATAAACTCTTTTTATGCCTCTTTTAAGTGGCGTGGATTTGAAGTTGTCGGATTATCTATTGACAAGAATATTGAAGAGTACAAGAGTAGCATAAAAGCCGACGGAATCAGATGGATTACCGACATTGAGCCTGGAGGATGGAGTAGTAGTTATGTATCCAGGTTTAATATTAAGGAGATTCCGTTAACCATTCTGGTAGACAGTACCGGTAAGATTATCGCATATGATGTACATCGCAGGGATGTTAAAAAAATATTAAGGGAGAGATTACTCTCTCCCCAGGAACTAAATCTTTTATATAGCACTCAGAGGAGAGATTCATCTGCCTCGGTGCAGGATAATATCGATTCTAAAACAGACTGAATGCAACTGTAAGGCCTGCCATTACAATTGAAACCATACTCATAAGCTTGATAAGGATATTAAGTGAAGGTCCCGAAGTATCTTTAAATGGATCTCCTACTGTATCTCCCACTACTGTGGCTTTGTGATTTGATGAACCCTTACCTCCGAAATTTCCCTCTTCGACATATTTTTTAGCATTATCCCAAGCTCCTCCGGAGTTGGCCATAAATACAGCCAGAACAAAGCCGGCTCCCAGTCCGCCTACCAAAAGACCCATTACACCGGAAACTCCGAAAATAACACCCATAAGTACAGGAACAATAATGGCAAGAAGTGAAGGGAATAACATCTCCTGTTGCGCCCCCTTTGTTGAAATCTCAACACACCTTGCATAATCAGGGGTATCTTTTCCGGTTAATATCCCTGGAAACTCTTTAAATTGTCTCCTTACCTCTTCTACCATCTTTTGAGCAGCTCTCCCAACAGCATTCATAGTAAGGCCACAGAAGAGGAAAGACATCATTGAGCCTACAAAAACACCTGCCAGTACTTTCGGATTCATCAGATTTATCTGATAATACTCCATAAAATCGGGTAGAGTAGCCGTTGCTACATCTACGGTTCTTCCGGCTATATCTATTGTAGCCTGTCCAATATGCTGCAGTCCAATTTTAACCTCCTCTATATAGGATGCTAACAGAGCAAGTGCAGTCAATGCAGCAGATCCGATAGCAAAACCCTTTCCGGTAGCCGCAGTTGTATTGCCTAATGCATCTAGAATATCTGTCCTTTTTCTCACTTCTGGTTCCAACTGGCTCATTTCGGCATTTCCACCTGCATTATCGGCAATCGGTCCATATGCATCGGTTGCCAAGGTTATTCCCAGTGTTGAGAGCATTCCTACCGCAGCGATACCAATTCCATACAATCCCAGTCCAAGATTTTGTGCAGAAACCAGATTCTTAACATCAAAATTAATTGCAAAAAGATATGAAAAAGCAATTGCCGCTGTGATGGTTATTACTGGAATAGCTGTTGATATCATACCGGTACCTATACCTGATATAATCACGGTAGCAGGACCTGTCTGTGAACTCTCTGCAATCTTTTTGGTAGGTTTGTAAGAGTGTGATGTATAATATTCGGTAGATTGGCCGATAATAATACCTGCAAGCAATCCGGTTACAACAGACATTGATATGCCAAACCAGTTTTCGATTCCAAGAAGATATAATATTAAGAATGTCAGTAGTGCTATAAGAAGGGAACTAACATTAACACCAACACCAAGAGAGCGGAGAAGTTCTTTCATTCCTGCCCCCTCTTTTGTCTTTACTAAATAGATCCCGAATATTGAGAGAAAGATACCTGTGGCAGCAATTAACATTGGTGCAAACACAGCCTTAAGCTGCAATTCAGGATTAAGACTGAATGCACTTGCACCAAGCGCAGCTGTAGCAAGAATTGATCCGCAATAACTCTCATAAAGATCGGCCCCCATTCCGGCAACATCACCCACATTGTCACCAACATTATCGGCAATAGTTGCTGGATTTCTCGGGTCATCTTCAGGTATCCCGGCTTCAACTTTTCCTACAAGATCGGCTCCAACATCGGCAGCCTTTGTGTAGATACCTCCGCCGACTCTCGCAAAGAGGGCCTGAGTTGAAGCTCCCATACCGAAAGTAAGCATTGTAGTAGTAATAATTGCCAGTTTTTGAGGTCCGGTAACATCTACAAAATTATCCAGCACGATATACCACATGGATATATCGAGCAATCCCAGACCTACAACAACAAGACCCATTACGGCACCGGAACGGAAGGCGAGCTTGAGACCGCTGTTCAATGAATTTCTGGCAGCATTAGCTGTACGGGCAGATGCATATGTTGCTGTTTTCATTCCAATAAAACCGGCTAAACCGCTAAAGAAACCTCCTGTAAGAAAGGCAAACGGAACCCAGCCGTTCTGTACTCCAAATCCGTATGCCAGTACAGCAAAAAAGGCACTTAAGATGAGGAATACAATGAATACAATTTTGTACTGCTGTTTCAAATAGGCCATTGCACCCTTTCTAACATAGGAAGCAATGTCCCTCATACGATCTGTCCCTTCACTCTCCTTCATCATCTGCCTAAAGAAAATATAGGCAAAGGTTAGAGCTGCTAATGACGCAATCGGAACAAAATAGAATAGATTCTGAGCTGTCATTTTTCTATAGTTTTAAATTGTTTGGTTATTAAAGTTTTCATCGGGGATACCTTCTATTATCGAGGATGCAAGTCCCTTAAGCACAGAGTAGTCTCCCGACGAATAGAATATTGTACTATTTACAATATTTGATTCTGTTTGTTCATCGGAATCTCTCAATAAGCCTCTCTCCGATAATATATGTTGGGTATGAAGAGCTACTGCAGGAGCGGGATTAACTATTGACACTTCAGGTCCGGCGATTTTTTTTATTAAATCCTCAAGAAATGGATAGTGGGTACACCCAAGTACTATATGATCTGCCTTTTCGGCCACCATTGGTTCAATATATCTTCTGAGTAATTTTTCAGTATGAGAGCTGTTCCGTTCTCCGGACTCAACCATCTCTACCAACCCCTCACCGACCCTCTCTATAACCTTTATATCAGAAGCAAAACGTTCGAGTGTCCGGTTGTATAACTTCCCACGAAATGTACCCTGGGTTGCCAGTACACCAATTACACCACTTCTTGAATGCAAAGCAGCCGGCTTTACAGCCGGCTCCATTCCAATAAAAGGTATATCATATTTTTCCCTTAAAGCCTCTATTGATGCGGCTGTTGCAGTGTTACAGGCAACAACAATAAGTTTGACACCCCTACCGAGAAAAAAATCGGTTATTTTAAAGGCTCTTTTGGTAATCTCTTCTTGACCTTTTGGTCCATATGGACAAAATGCGCTATCGGAAAAATAGAGGAACTTTTCGGCAGGAAGCAGTTTAATTAATTCTTTCCAAACAGACAATCCACCGACACACGAATCAAAAATTCCGACAGAGCCCCCTTTCATTATTGCTGCGGTTGAGCAGTCTTAAGTTGCATTGGTTTCTTATCGGCAGGAATCTTCATTTCGGCCTTTGCAAGAGGGAGAACATTTACACTGAGATTTGTATCAATGTACGGTATATTTCCGCTGGTTACATCAAAAATATATACAAGTCCGTTTGCTTTTCCGAGTTTTGCAAGAACCTCGTTAGCCTTTTGGTAAACAGGTGCAAACAGAGATTGTTGCATCTCCTGAAACTCACTGTTTGCTCTTTGTTGATATTGTTCATATCTCGACTGAATATCTACCAGCTCTTTCTGTTTTGTTTCAAGCGTTGCAGCTGTCCAGGTAGCAGATTTCTGTTGATATGCCTGATACTTTGTCTGATATTCTGTTTGAATTGCAGCCAGATTCTCCTGAAGTTCGTTACCGTACTTCTCAAGTTTAACAAGGGCACTATCCCTCTCAGGCATAACATTTATAAGTTCCTGCAGATTAATGTGTCCGAATTTAAGATTCTGCGCACCAGCCGATGCCGAAACAAAAAGGAGCAGTACGATTGAGAATTTTGAAATAACTTTCATATAAAATTTCTAATTATTGGTTTTCTTTAATATTTAATTTCTTTAAAACTGCCGATGTAACATCAGATTTTGGGCTATAGTAGAGAAGACCCTGTTCCGATGAAATATCAAATATAAATAAAATTTTCATTTCCTCTGCAACCGAAACGATTGCCCCATTCACTTTTTGTTTTAATGGATCCAGCAATTGTGCAGATGTCTTTGTCAACTCACCATCCTGCCCCAGGTAGGTTTTTTGCAGCTCTTTTACAGCGCGCTCCTTTGCAATTATCTCACTCTCTTTGGCTTTTCTCTGAGGTTCACTGAGAGATGATTTCTGAGACTGATAGGAGTTATAGAGTATCTCGACCTTTTTCATTTCAGCCGAAATTGTGGTTTCATACTGACTCTTAAGATTGTCCAATTTTTGTCTAGCCTCTGTATACTCAGGCAGTTTTTCGAGAATCTTTTGAGTATTCACACAGGCCACCTGCTGCTGTCCATACATTGCAGCAACTGAAAAAACAAGTGAAAAAACCGAAAGTAAGATCCTTTTCATACGAAATATCTTTTAGAATTGTTGTCCGATCAGGAAGTGGAAGTTGCTGCCCCCTTTGGTCTTATTCTCAAATGGAACCGGATCAAATCCGTATCCCCAGTCAATTCCCAACATTCCGACGATCGGGAGGAGTACTCTCACACCGATACCTGCAGAGCGTTTAATCTGGAATGGGTTGAAATCTCTGATATCCGACCAAGAGTTACCACCCTCAAGGAATGCAAGAGCATAAATTGTAGATTGAGACTGAAGCACCAGAGGGTAACGAATCTCCATTGTGAATTTGTCATATACATTACCGGCATATGCACCATTCTTTCTAGGAGTAAGCGATGCGTTTGAGTATCCTCTCAACCCCACAGTTTCGGTACCATATGTATTATAGCCGGACATACCGTCACCTCCCAGTACGAATCCCTCAAACGGAGAGTATCCAAGTTTTCTGTTATAATATCCGAGATATCCGAAGTTTGCGCGTGTCATGATAACCAGATCTTCGGTAACAGGTATGTAGAGAGTTCCCTTTGCTGTCCATTTATGATATTCGATCCATTTGTACTTCTTGGAATCGGTCATATTATCGTAATCGGTATTCTTTGAACGGAAGAGTGAGTACGGAGGAGTCAAAGCAAGGGCAAGTTGTATATCGGAACCCTTTCTCGGATATATCTGCTGGTCGGTAGAATTACGATTCAGACGAATAGTCCAGCTTATATTGTTTGAGTAACCATCGGAGAAGAGGAAGTAGTATTGCCAGTTCTTCAATCTGTATGTTTGTGCACTTATTTCATTGGAGAGGACAAACATATTGTCGGGCCATTTAAGTCTGGTACCAATTCCTACGGAGAGTCCGAATACCTCCATCGATTGGTCTGCTGTCTGGTAGAAGTAATATGCATTCGTCTGCCTTGTATAATATGCAGATACACTCAGGGATGTCGGTTTGGTACCGAAGAGCCAAGGTTCAGTAAAACTGGTGGAGAATGCTGTATAGTAGGTACCATTTGTTTGGAAGCGGAGTGACATAGTCTGTCCGTCGCCAAGAGGTACAGGCTTCCAGGCCTTCTTGTCGAAAATTCTCTTTATAGAGAAATTTGAGAAGCTTACACCCAAAGTACCCACAAATGTATTTCCACCCCAACCTCCGGCAATTTCAAGCTGGCTGTTTGGTTTCTCCTCAACATTAAATATAACATCTACTGTATTGTTTGTCTGATTAGGAACCAGATTGTAACCCTGACCATAAACCATCAGTTTCTCAGGATCAAAGTGTCCCATAGATGAGAGCTCCCTGATAGATCTCTCCAGGTATTGCTGGTTGTATAGATAACCCGGCCTTGTATATAACTCTCTTCTTACAACCTTTTCGTGGGTGATTGTGTTTCCGTTAAGAACGATTTTATTATAGGTTGCTGGTTTCCCCTCAACAATCCTCATCTCCACATCTACCGAGTCACCCTCAATATTTACCTCAACCGGCATCACATTGAAGAAGAGATAACCGTTATCCCTGTACAATTTGGATATGTTTCCGTCCTGAGATTCGAACAGTCTCTTTTGCATTGAGACAACATCATATATATCCCCTTTCTTAATCCTCAGTACCGAATTTAAAATTTCAGTCGGATATACCGAATTCCCGGTCCATGTAATATTTCTGAAGTAGTATTTATGCCCCTCCTCAATTTTGAAGTCAATACCCATTCTCTTGTCGGAGATGTAGTAAATTGAGTCACTGACGATCTTAGCATCGCGGTAGCCCTTCTCATTATATTTTGAGATGAGTGACTTCTTGTCGTTATCGTACTCCTTCTCGTTGAATTTTTTACTGCTGAAGAAGTTAATCAGCCTTTTATCTCTGGTCTTTTTCATCGAAAGAGCCAAAGTCATATCTTTGATATTCTTGTTGCCCTCAAATGTTATCTTTTTAATTTTAACTTTTGATTTGCGGTCAACATTAAATGTAACGGTTACAGCATTTGCGACAGTTGTATCGTCTACCTGTGTGGTTGTTACCTCTGTATTGAGAAATCCCTTCTCCACATAGTATCTTCTGATTATGTCTGAGGAGGCCTTTATGAGATAGTCAGATAGTTCACTTCCTCTTCTCAGTTTTAACCTGTCCTGCAACTCATTCTTTTCACCGTTTTTAATTCCGGTAAAATCCCATCTCGAAACTCTAGGCCTTTCAACGAGATGAATATTGAGATAAACGGTATCGTTTTTAACAGAATCTATCTGCAGGGCGACTTCGGAGAAGGCCTTTTGGGCCCATATTCTCTTTAGCATTGATGAAGTCTCTTCACTTGGAATAGTAATTTCGGCCCCTTTACTCATACCGGTTATTGAGAGAACCTTCTCGGGCCTTATGGCTTTTATTCCGGAAACGCTTATATCGCCGATAATATATTTTTTCGGCTCACCGTAATCAACATTAATGCTGTTCCCGGGTTTAACACCTTGTGCCAATAATCCATATGGCATCAGCAGGGAGAAAAAAAGGATTAATTTTAATGACTTCATCTGCAATTTTTGTCTGTAAGTTCGCAAAGATAAGCTTTTTTATTTTTCATAGCTGCCGGACGTTTTATTAATCTGCTCACCGGTTTTACCGAATCGCCTTTCGCGCTGTGAGTAAGCATCAAGTGCAGCCTGAAAGTGAATTTTGCGAAAATCGGGCCAAAGCACTTCGGTAAAATAAAATTCGGTATAGGCACACTGCCAGAGCATATAATTACTGATCCTCTGTTCACCACTGGTTCTTATGAGAAGATCGGGATCGGGAATCTCCGATGTGCTTAAAAAAGAGGAGAATAACTCGTTTTTTTCCTGAGCAGAAAGCTCTCCGCTATTTGAGGATAGATAGTTGTGATACTTTTCAGCGGCTGTTATTATATCCCACTTACCGCTGTAACTGAGAAAAATTACAACCGTAAGAACACTGTTATTATATGTCTCTCTCTCCGCCTCAGAAATCTTATCCTGTAACTTAGCCGGTAATCGGCTACGATCGCCGATAACTTTGAACCTTATATTATTTTTATTGAATTCAGGAATTTCGTTTATTATTGCAGAGACCATCAACTCCATTAATACAAATACTTCACTTTCGGGCCTTTTCCAGTTCTCCTCAGAAAAAGCGAAGAGACTAAGAAATTTGACACCCTTCTCCACAGCATACTCAACAGCTGACCTTACCGATTCTACTCCCGACTTATGTCCTTCTACCCGTTCAAGACCCTTCTGCCTTGCCCAACGGCCATTGCCGTCCATAATGATTGTTATATGATTTGGTATTCTACTCATTGTCTATGAATTTCTTTTGTCTTCGCCCCACAGAAGTTTGTTTCTGAGGCCATCAATAAATTTATTCTCCCTGAAGGAGATGTAGTTAAGATCAAATTCTGCCCTCTTAACCCTCAAAATCTTACCATTTGGAATTGAGACTGAACGATTATCGAGCGAGAGAATCGCAGGAGCAACTTTTGTAGTTACGGAGAGCTCAATTTCAGATGTTTCCGGAAGCACCAGCGGCCTTATGTTGAGGTTATGTGGAGCTATAGGGGCAAGTATCATTGCTTTGACTCCCGGGAACATTATTGGACCACCTATACTAAGTGAATATGCGGTAGAACCTGTCGGTGTGGCAAGCACCAGACCATCGGACCAATAGGTAGGGAGCTCTTTTCCGTCAACTCTGACATTTACCGAGACCATAAGGGGATCTCTGCGCTGGATTGCAACCTCATTAAGAGCAAACGGGTAGAAATCTTTTGGGAGAAAATCTCCACTTACCTTAAACAACATCCTCCTCTCAATAAAATATCTCTGGGAGAAGAGATCCTCAATCCACTCCGATCCTGTTCCAAGATCGGCTCCTGCAAGGAATCCCAGCCTTCCGAAGTTTACTCCTGCAACTGGAATCGGCCTACCTTTCAGCAGCGGAAGTGATTCCAGCATTGTTCCGTCTCCACCCATACAGAGCAGCAGATCGGTATTGTCGGAAATATCATCGCCATTATTGAAAGTATCGCCATGCGGGACAGACAAAAGGTACTCCTCCTTCAACCTCTGAAAAAGCGGTCTGTAGTAGGTAAGAGAGGCTCCTTTTTCGTGCAACATTCTGACTATAAGGCAGAATCTATCTCTCCACTTTAGTTCTATATCCCTTGCATATAACGCAATCTTCATAAAGTTGGTATTAATCGTCAAAAATAGATAAATTTGCTCCCGCTATGACAAAATTGAGCGTAAATATAAACAAATTTGCTACTCTCCGAAACGCCAGAGGCGGAAATCTGCCCGATGTTGTAAAATCGGCCATAGATTGTGAGAGGTTCGGGGCACAGGGAATAACAGTTCACCCAAGGCCCGATGAGAGGCACATAAGATACTCCGATGTATATGAGCTCTCCGGAGTGATAACCACAGAATTTAACATTGAAGGGAACCCTATAGATAGTTTTATAAAACTGGTTCTGGATGTTAAGCCGGCCCAGGTAACTCTTGTTCCGGATGCGCACGATGTTATTACCTCCAATCAGGGATGGGATACCATAAAACATAGAAACTTCCTTACTGAAGTATGTAAAACTTTTAAAGCCAGCGGAATCAGAACCTCTATCTTTGTTGATCCGGTTGAAAAATTCGTAGAGAATGCAGTACTTACAGGTTGTGACAGAATTGAATTATATACCGAAAGTTATGCCTCCGGGTACTCTCAAAACAGGGAATCTGCAATAGAGCCTTTTGTAAAGGCAGCTGAGTTGGCACAGAAATTGGGATTGGGAATAAATGCAGGACACGATCTCAGCCTTGAAAATCTAGGGTATTTTGCAAAAAGAGTTCCCGGATTACTCGAAGTATCTATTGGTCATGCACTTGTATGTGACGCCATCTATCTCGGACTGGAGAATACCATTCAGGGTTATTTGAGGGAGTTGGAAAATAATTAACTATATTTGTAAAAAACAAAATTGAATACACACACATGAAAAAAGCTTCACTTATCTACAATGCAGTGCTTACAGTTGCAGTCATTGTTTTATTTGTATTACATTTTACCTCTAAATCAGGCAGCTCTTCGCTCTCTACCGGGGCTGAGTCATCTGCAGCACCTGCAGGCAGCATTGTCTACATTCAGCTTGATTCACTTATGAGTAAATATGACCTTTTCAATGACCTTAAATCGGGTCTTGAGACAAAAGCTCAATCTATTCAGGATGACCTGTCTAAAAAGGGAAAAGCTTTCGAGAGAGATTACAACGATTTCAATGAAAAGATACAAAAGGGTCTCATTACAAGTTCTCAGGCAGAATCACTTCAAAGGCAGCTTGCCTCACGTCAGCAGGAGCTTCAAAGCTTGAGTCAGCAAAAGCAGATGGAGATGCAGGAAGAGGAGTCGGTACTTTTGAGGAATGTCGTTGACAGACTTGAGAAGTATCTTAAAAAATACAACGAAGAGAAGAGATACTCTTTGATACTCACAACTTCGGGAACTCCCGGCTCTATTATGCAGGGTGATTCTTCAATGAATATTACCAACGAAGTGGTTAAAGGTCTTAACGAAGAGTACATTAAAGAGAGAAATAAGAAATAGTAGTGTGAAGATCGCTATTCTTTCATGTTTTTATCCCTACAGGGGGGGAATTGCTCAGTTCAATGCCAATGTGTATAATGAACTGAGCAGGTCTCATTCGGTTAAGGCGTTCAATTTCAAAAGACAGTACCCGGATCTTCTCTTCCCGGGTAAAACACAATATGTAGAAGAGGGAGATGAGGCTGTCAGAATTGAGAGCCTCTCTCTTTTAGATACCATCAACCCATACACATGGGAGAAGAGTGCAAGGGCAATAGGAAAGTGGGAGCCCGATCTCCTTCTTATGAGATACTGGATGTCATGGTTCGCCCCTTCCCAGGGGTATGTTGGCAGGAGAGTCAGGGGCAGATCAAAAGTTATATCGGTGCTTGACAACGTTATACCTCATGAGCAGAGATTTTTCGACAAACCGTTCACCAAGTATTATCTCGGTTCCAACGATGGATTTATAGTTTTGTCGGAAGCTGTGAGAGATCAGCTTCTAAGCTTTAAACCGGATGCAAAATATATCTGCACACCGCACCCGGTATATAACCATTTTGGAGCCAGATTGGAGCGTAATAGTGCACATAGTGCGCTTGGGACAGATCCGTCCAAAAAAAGCATTCTATTTTTCGGTCTGATCAGAGATTACAAGGGATTGGATATTCTTATCGAAGCATTCGGTCTTCTTGACAACTCCTATCAGCTTATTATTGCAGGGGAACCTTACGGAAGCTATGACCTGTACCGAAACCTCATAGACAAGAATCCATACCGAGATAATATCAAGGAGTTTACAAGATATATTTCCGATGGGGAGGTACCAGCTCTCTTTTCAGCCGCAGATGTGTGTGTGCTACCATACCGAAGTGCTACTCAAAGCGGTATCAGTGCAATATCATCTCACTTTGAACTCCCGATAATAACTACTGATGTAGGTGGATTGAGAGAGTATTTTGAAGGACCTGGTACGGGATTAGTTGCCGACAGTATCACACCTGACTCTATTGCGGAAACTATAAAAAGATATTTTGCGGATAATCTGAGAGAAAAGCTATCTGCCAACATAGCTGCAGAGAATGAGAGGCTCTCTTGGAGCAATTTTTGCATCAAATTAATCGATTTTTATAAAACTCTTTAAAGCTTTTAAAATATGTTTGCAGTTACAGGAACAGATTTCAATTTTTCGGGACAAACAGCCAAGTATGTCGGCAAAGTCAGAGATGTTTATACCATTAAGGATGAGTATCTCGTCATGGTTGCCACTGACAGAATATCGGCATTTGATGTTGTTTTGCCTAAGGGTATCCCATTCAAGGGACAGGTTCTTAACCAGATCGCATCCAAATTTCTGGATATCACTTCGGACATCGTTCCTAACTGGAAAATAGCTTCACCGGATCCTATGGTTACCGTAGGTCACAAGTGTGAACCACTCCCTCTCGAAATGATTGTAAGAGCATATCTTACAGGCAGTTCATGGAGAACTTACAAATCGGGCTCAAGGGTTATCTGCGGTGTAAATATTCCTGATGGTATGAAAGAGCACCAAAGATTTGACGCACCGATAGTAACTCCTACAACTAAAGCAGAGATCGGAACTCACGATGAGGATATCTCTAAAGAGGAGATTCTCAGCAAGGGTATAGTATCGGAGGAGATTTACCAGCAGCTGGAAGCGATTTCGCTTGCTCTCTTCAAAAGGGGGAGTGAGATTGCCGCAGAGAGGGGTCTTATTCTTGTTGATACCAAATATGAGTTCGGGATGAAAAACGGCAAGATCTATCTTATTGATGAGATCCATACACCGGACTCTTCCAGATACTTCTACGCAAATACTTATGAAGAGCTTTTCGCTCAGGGATTGCCTCAGAGACAGCTATCGAAGGAGTTTGTCAGAGAGTGGCTTATGGCTAATAATTTCCAGGGCAGATCCGGCGAGGTAGTACCTGAGATGACAGACCAAATTGTATCAAGTATTTCGGACAGATACATCGAACTTTTTGAGAACATTACCGGGTCTGAATTTGAAAAGATCCCATACGACAGTAATGTTTATGAAAGAATCGAGACAAATATTAACAATATGCTTGCACGTCTATGAAAAAATTGTTGAAGGTACTGATCGTATTAACTACTTTTATATCTCTTAATAACTGTGCAACAGCTCAGGACATAAGGAGCAGGATTGCCTTCGGGTTCTCTCAAAAGAGCTGCAAGGTGGCGATAATTCTACCCTTGGGCAGCAAATATCAAGACAGTACCAAGATCAACAATTTTATGGACTTTTACGCCGGAGCACTTCTAGCCGTTGAAGATTCAAAGAGGCTTGGAATAAGCAGCGACATAGAGGTCTTTGATTCAGACGATTACTCAAATCTGAGCCTGCTTGTACAGTCGGGCAGGCTCAATGATTTTGATTTTATTATTGGGCCTGTACTATCTGCAGATCTGGAAAAGATTATGCCGTTTGCAAACGAAAAAGGAATTCCGGTCATTTCGCCGCTTGACCCACGATCGGAGTCACTTACATTGGCAAATCCCTACCTGTTTCAGGCCACAACCCCTCTGGTCTATCAACAGAGGACTCTTTTGTCGGGAATTGTTCCAGGCGATCACACAACAATTATATCGGAGAACAGCAACATTGACAGGGATTTAATTTCACTGACAGCAGATATTCTCAGAGAGAACAGCGTTAAGTTCAACACTCTATCCTACTCTCTTGAGAAAGACAAATCTATACTTAATCAGATTCTGTCTAGGCTTGACAAAAGTTCTCTAAATAACATCATAGTACCCTCAAATTCCGAGGCATTTGTGTACGATGTTTTACGGAATCTGAATCTATTAAGTACAATGCACGGTTATCGAATAAAGGTATACGGGACGTCGAGATGGAGAAATTTCGAGCTTGTGGATCTCTCTTATCTGCACTCAATGAACCTGACTCTCTCTCTCAATTACTATATCGACTACACTTCACAACCTGTAAAAGATTTTGTGTTCCGATACAGGGCACTTTATAAGTCGGAGCCGAATGCGTATGCATTTCAGGCATATGATATTACGCACTTCTTCTTAAGCTGCTGGTCCGGTTCGGGTCTCTCTCCCGAGTCTATAGAGAGATCGGGTGCGTCAATGCTCCAATCGGATATTAAGTTTGTCAAAAACGGGGAGGGTTATGTTAACGGCGCATCCAGAAAGATTGAATATCTGCCCGATTTCTCAATCAATTTTAGAACATCGCTCCGATAACCAGGCAATCTCCTCAGCATTCAGGAGTGGCGACAGCTCCTTTAGGACTCTGTCGTGGTAATCGTTCAGCCATTCAATATGCCTTCTATCAAGCATTGCTATATCTATTGACTTTTTCTCGATCGGAACGAGCGTGAGGGTTTCAAAATTGAAGAACTCTCCGTATGAGTTGAGACTCTTTCTTTTGCATAGAATCAGATTTTCTGTTCTTATTCCATATCTACCCTCACAATAAATTGCAGGTTCGTTGGAGAGAACCATTCCCGGTTCGATTGTGACAGGATTCTCCTCCATTCTTATACTCTGTGGCCCTTCGTGTACAGGTAGTGAGTGTCCCACCCCGTGGCCTGTCCCGTGCAGATATAGCTTCTCTCTTGAGCACACCTCTCCCCTGGCCAGGAAATCGAGTGATGAACCTCTGGTTCCCTTAGGGAATATTGCGGTTGTAAGATTGATCATGCCTCTTAAAACAGCGGTATAATCTCTCCTCTCCTCATCGGAAGGCTCTCCTATATAAAGTGTCCTGGTCGTATCGGTTGTACCGAACAGGTAGTGGGCCCCCATATCGGTGAGCAGAAAACCCTCTCCTATTTTTTTCGGATTTTCGGGGTCCGGCGAATAGTGAGGCATTGCTCCGTTTGCAGCTGTTGCGACGATTGGTTCAAAGCTCTCATCAAGATAGAACTCGGAATACTTGCGGAACTCTATTAATTTTTGAGCTAGCATAACCTCATTCATAGGTTTGCCGCTCTTCTGAGAATCGTCTATGAATTTCAGATATCTTACCCAGGCAGCTCCGTCCAGGATATGTGCTTTCCTGAATCCCTCCTCTTCAATCTCATTTTTTATCGACTTCAACTGCGCTATGATCCCTCCACGGAGAGTATCCGGGATAAATTTTGCCCCGGCTGAAGTTGCCATAGAGTAAACAGAGGCAGATATTTTTGATTCAGGAGCAATTACAGTGCAACCCTCTCCAAAACATTTGAGAAACTCAGGAAATATTTTGTAATCCATCAAATCCACCCCTCTACTGTTAAGATACTCCCACTCATCGGTGCCGATACTCTCCAGTGAACAGAAAAGGGTTATTTTTTCTCTCTCTATTACTGAATATACCAATGGAAGCGGATTGTATTCAACATCGATTCCTCTGACATTGCACAGCCATGCACTTTCGTCGCAACTTGTGACTATATATGCAAAATCCCCTTTGAATCCCAATTTCTCCAAGAATCGTGAGTGCTTGCTCACAGTACTCTCACCTGTAATACTATCCCCAAGAACTCTTATTGGAAAGTTTTTTAACGGCGGCCGGGATTGCCATATTTGATTGAATGGATCCTCGATAAGTTTCAAATTGATGTTTCCGAGTGCCTCAGCCATCGTTTTATGCTCACTCACGGAGATGAGATCTGCATCAATCCCGGCCGCCTCACCTGGTTTTAACACTGCAGAGATCCACTCTTCGATGCTTTCGGTACCGGGAATCTTAATTTTTTTCAGTTCAATTCCGGATCCACGTAACTGCTCCTCTGCCTGAACAAAATAACGGGAATCGGTCCATAGAGCTGCTGCTTTAAGAGTTACAACCAATGTGCCGGCAGACCCTGTAAATCCGCTCAGCCACTCCCGACATTTATAGTAGCCCTGTATATATTCGCCGAAATGAGAGTCGTTTGAAGGCACAATCAAAGCAGATAATCCTTTATTTTCAAGATATCTGCGCACACTTTCCAATCTATCTGCAACCATATAAATACAATCTATTATATGTTAAATATTATTTATGGTAATAATTCGTTAAATTTAGTGCAATTTAAGTAAATTTGTGCTTTCGGCATAGAAATTCAGGTTTATAAGCATAAACTTAAATATATAAAGAAATGGAAAAAAGTATCAAAGGAACAAAAACTGAACAGAATCTGTTAAAAGCATTTGCGGGTGAATCTCAAGCAAGAAGCAGATACACATTTTTCGCAAGCAAGGCCAAAAAAGAGGGCTTTGAGCAGATAGCGGCTGTTTTCGCTGAGACTGCCGAACAGGAGAAGGAGCACGCTGAAACATTTTTCAAATTTCTGGAGGGGGGAATGGTTGAAATCACAGCATCTTACCCTGCAGGAGTTATCGGAACTACAGCAGAGAACTTAAAGGCTGCAGCTGAAGGTGAAAACGAGGAGTGGACCGATCTATATCCTCATTTTGCGCAGATTGCAGAAGAGGAGGGCTTCCCTAAAGTGGCCGTTGCGTTCAAAATGGTAGCAAAAGTAGAGGCTGAGCACGAGGCTCGCTACAGGAAATTGTTGGACAGAGTTCTCGAAGGCAAGGTGTTTGAAAGAGAGGAGGAGATTGAATGGCAGTGCCGTAACTGCGGTTATGTTCATAAAGGCAAAAAGGCTCTTCAAAATTGCCCGGCCTGCAACCATCCTCAATCCTATTTTGAGCCTAAGAAAAATAATTACTAGGTAATTGTTTTTTGGATACCTTTGCACTTTATTTTTCAATATGAATAAAGAGTTAAGGGAAAGAGCTATCAGGGCGATAAGGGAGATTTTTCCCAAAGCCGTTAAAACCTCTATTTGGCTGATTAAAATCACAGTAAGTATCTCAGCGGCTATTTTGCTGCTGAGATACTTTAATATATTACCATGGTTTTCTGAGCTTATAAGCCCGGTGTTTAACTATATAGGATTACCAGGCGAAGCTTCACTTGCATTTGTAACCGGGTACTTTGTGAATGTATACTCCGCTATTGCTGTAATGGCTACGCTGGAGATGAATACAAGAGCGATTACGATACTTTCGGTAATGGTGTTGTGTGCTCACAACATTATAACCGAGAGCGCCATTCAAAAAAAGACCGGCTCATCAGCTATCAGAATCGTTTTAACAAGAACCATATCTGCTTTTGCTCTCGGATTTTTGCTTAATCTCGTTATGCCGGGTGTAGTGAGTAAGGGAGCTGCGGCAATGGTTCAGGAGAAGATGGATCTGCTTCCGATGCTTAATGAGTGGCTTGTAAGTACAGGAAGATTGGTATTGAAAATGACACTCCTGATTATGTCGCTTTCGGTTCTTCAGGCTATTCTGTCGGAGTTTGGAATAATAAGGTGGCTCTCAAAGTTACTGAGACCGCTAATGACTATATTCGGCCTCCCCGCAAAAACATCATTTCTCTGGATAATTGCGAATGTACTTGGCCTTGCATATGGAGGAGCAATCATGATGGAAGAGGTGGATACCGGTAAGATTACAAAAGATGATGCCAAGCTTTTAAATCAACATATTGGTATCTCCCACAGTAATCTTGAAGATGTAATTCTCCTGTATTCTGTAGGGGGATTGGTAATTTGGATGTTATTCTCAAGATGGCTCTTCTCTATACTGCTGGTTTGGGAGATGAGGCTTGAGCTGGCTATAAGAAAAAAATTTGTAACTTTGCAACCCAATTAATTAAAACACATATGAGTTCAGAAAATATAAAATGTTTAATCATCGGTAGCGGACCCGCAGGTTATACTGCGGCAATCTATGCCGCCAGAGCTAACCTCTCGCCGGTTGTTTACGAAGGTATTCAGCCAGGAGGGCAGCTTACAACAACAACAGAAATTGATAACTTCCCGGGCTACCCTAATGGCACTACAGGCCAGGCAATGATGGATGATTTAAAGGCTCAGGCAGAGAGATTCGGCACATCCGTAAGATTCGGGATGGTATCTGAGGTAGATTTGTCTCAACGGCCATTCAGAGTCATTATCGACAATGAAAAAGAGATTTACGCAGAGACTCTCATTATTGCTACCGGAGCTACAGCCAAATATTTAGGCATTGAGAGTGAGGAGAAATATAAGGGTCAGGGAGTATCTGCCTGTGCAACTTGTGACGGTTTCTTTTATCGCGGCAAGGATGTTGCAGTAGTGGGTGGTGGGGATACCGCTTGTGAAGAGGCATCTTATCTCGCCGGCTTGTGCAACAAGGTATATATGATAGTGAGAAGAGATGAGCTAAGAGCCTCGAAAGCGATGCAGGAGAGAGTAAAAAACACTCCTAACATTGAAATTCTCTGGCAGTACAATACAAAAGAGATAGTGGGTACCCCTATCGGAGGTGTAAACGGAGCACTGCTCGTGCATAAAAACGGTTCGGAAAAAAAGATTGATATCCACGGATTCTTCCTTGCAATAGGACATCATCCAAACTCTGAACTTTTCAGCAAGTGGATCGACACTAACGAAGAGGGCTATATTATTACCGAAGGTAAGAGCAGCAAGACAAATGTTCCCGGAGTATTTGCCGCAGGAGATGTTCAGGACCCTAACTACAGACAGGCAATTACCGCTGCAGGTTCGGGATGTATGGCCGCAATGGATGCTGAGAGATTTTTAACAGAAAACAGATAAAAAATGAAATTCAGGTACTTTACTCTGATCCTCCTTGCCGGAGCATTTCTCACATCGTGTTCGATGGAGTACGATAAACTTTTCAACAGCCCTGTCGTTCAGGACAAATATGAGGGGGCATTCAAGTATTTCAATGCAAAGAAGTACAACAAATCGGCAGAACTTCTGGAATCGATTCTTCTTGCCGTCAAGAATACGGAGCAGGAGGATACTGTACAGTACTATCTTGGTCTCAGTAACTATATGATGGGAGACTACATTACAGCTGAGGCAAATTTCGATCAATTCGGGCAGACATTTCCCAGAAGTCCTTTCACAGAACAGGCTAAATATTACAGAATTAAATGCCTTTACGCCGGAACATATCGCTATGAGCTGGATCAGATTCCAACATATAAGGCGCTATCTGTAATCAATGAGTTTGTATATGAATACCCTCAGAGTCAATACCTATCCGAATGCAAAGATATGATGAAAGATCTTCAGGGCAGAGTTGACAAAAAGAGTTATGAGAACGCAAAGCTCTACTACAAGATAGAGGATTACAGGGCAGCTGCCTACGCACTCAAAACAGCATTGAAGGAGAATCCGGACAATATTTTCAGGGAAGATATTATGTTTTATATAGTTGCATCGAATTTCAAATACGCCAGTAACAGCTTTGCTGCAAAACAAAAAGAGCGCTTTATGGTAGTAATCGATGAATATTATAACTTTGTAAGCGAATTCCCTGAGTCAAAATATCGCAAAGAGGCTGACACAATGTTTGAAAAGGCACAACAGGTAACAAAAATCAATTAATATATGGAAATCAAAAAAGGAGTCCCAAACAACACAATTACAAGAGATGTAGCAAAGTTAGCTGCTCCAACGGGCAACATTTACGAGTCTATTGTAATTATGGCAAAAAGGGCTAATCAAATCTCTGCCGAATTAAAGCAGGAGCTTGAAAATAAACTCTCTGAATTCTCAAAGAGTGCAGATACTCTTGAGGAGACATTCGAGAACAGAGAGCAGATTGAGATATCTCGTCATTACGAAAAACTACCAAAGCCAACACTTCTCTCAATTAATGAGTTTGAAGAGGGCAAGATCTATTCGAGAAAAGTAGTATAATTTATGCTGGAGGGTAAGAATATACTTTTGGGCATAACAGGCAGCATAGCAGCTTACAAGGCTGCTGTGCTTGTTAGATGCCTGGTTAAAAGGGGAGCAAAAGTGAAGGTGCTTATGACTCCATCCTCAAAAGAGTTTATTACACCCCTGACAATGGCTACTTTAAGTGGCTCTCCAATCTTAACTGAATTCTTCAATCCCGAAAACGGAGAGTGGAACAGCCATGTAAAACTTGGTCTTTGGGCCGATCTTTATGTTATCGCCCCTGCGAGTGCCAATACTATTGCAAAGATGGCGAACGGAATTGCAGATAATCTTCTGCTGACAACATATCTGTCGGTCAGGTGCCCTGTTATGGTTGCACCCGCAATGGATATGGATATGTATTCACATCCAACCAATATTGAGAACCTTAATAAACTGGCCTCTATTGGTGTAGATATCGCCGAACCGGCTTCTGGAGAGTTGGCCAGCGGGCTTGAGGGAAAGGGTCGAATGGAGGAGCCTGAAATTATTTGTGCCAGAATAGAAGAGTTCTTCAAAAAAAAAAGTTCACTGAAAGGTAAGAGAGTTCTTATCTCTGCCGGACCAACGAGGGAACCGATTGACCCTGTGAGGTATATATCTAATCACTCATCCGGAAAAATGGGTTATGCCATTGCATCGGAGTTTGCCTCCAGAGGTGCAGATGTGATGCTTGTAAGTGGCCCTACAGCGTGCAAAATCGAAAATTCATCAGTAAAAATTTTTCCTGTCACCACTGCAGACGAAATGTATGAGAAGTGCGTGGAGCTATTCTCAACAGAACCGGACATTACAATCCTTGCCGCAGCTGTAGCCGATTATGCACCGGCAGAGTACAGCACTTCAAAAATAAAGAAAGAGGGCAGCCAATCATCTATAACTCTCAGAAAAAATCGGGATATTGCTGAGCAGATCGGTAATACCTCTATGAGGAGAGGTATTGTGGCAGGATTTGCACTTGAGACTGACAACGAAGAGTTTAATGCAATGGAAAAGATGAGGAGAAAAAATCTCGACATGATTATTCTTAACTCGTTAAATGATAAAGGTGCAGGATTCATGACCGATACAAATAAGATTACAATCTTCTCTAAAAGCGGAGAGAGAAGTGAGTTTCCGCTAATGACAAAAAAAGAGACTGCATCGGCAATCGTGGATTACATCAATAAAATTGTGTAATTATGATAAAATCTCTATCTGTTTCTAACTATGCCCTTATTGAGCATCTGGAGATTACCCTTCCCGAGGGATTGATTATTATTACAGGTGAAACAGGTGCCGGAAAATCAATTCTGCTCGGTGCAATATCTCTGCTTATGGGCTCTAAATGCGATACCGGAGTTCTAAAGAACGAGAATAAGAACTGTATAGTAGAGGCTGAGTTCAACACTACTCCCGACTCATCAATGACTCTTCTGTTCGAAAATGAGGGGATTGAAACAGATAAAAACATAGTAGTAAGAAGAGTGATATCTCCGGGTGGGAAGAGTCGATCTTTCGTAAATGACAATCCGGTTTCACTTCAATTTTTAAAGACTCTCTCTGAGTATCTGATCGATATACATGCGCAACATCAACATCTGCTCTTAGCCGACAGCACTTTCCAGCTATCTGTCCTTGACTCCTTCTGTGGAAATGGTCCGCTTATTGAAAAGTATACAGAGTGTTACAAGAATTACAATGATGCTGTGGCAAGAGTAAAGCGATTAACTGCTCAGTTAAATAGATCATCGGAGGAGAGCGATTATGATAATTACGTACTTAACCAACTCAAAGAGGCTCAGCTAAAAGAGGGAGAGTTGGAGGAGCTTGAAGATGAGTATGCTCTTTTAAGCAGCGCCGGTGAGATCAGATCCTCTTTTGAGGAGATTGAAAAACTTACAAATATTGAGGATATCTCTTTTGTTGCGAATCTCAAAGAGGCTGTCTCTATCCTCAACAGAACATCTGCCAAATTTAAACCTGCATCAGAACTTGCAGAGAGGCTGGAGAGCTGCAGGATAGAGCTGAGAGATATTGAAGCGGAGATTGCAAAGCTTGCGGAATCGGTTAATCTCTCTCCGGAGAGGGTCTCTATTCTTGAAGAGCGGATCTCTCTCATATACAGTCTTATGAAAAGGCATAAGAGAGACAGTGTCAAGGAGTTGATCGATCTTAGAGATGAGTTGGAAAACAAAAACAGCAGCTCAGACAATCTTAAATTCGAGCTTGAAGAGGCACAAAAAGAGGCTGATCATCTAAAGAGAGAGAGAGATAGATCTGCTGAGAAGCTAAGAGAGAGCAGAGAGAGCTCCCTTAAGAGGTTTGCAGATGTAGTAACCTACAACATCCGAGAGCTGGAAATGCCACATGCCCAATTTATTGCGGAACTTGAAGATTTACCGGACTTTGGAGCTATGGGTAGTGAGGGCGTTAGATTTATGTTCTCAGCCAATAAAAATGTTCAGGTGAGGGAGCTAAATAAGATAGCCTCAGGTGGTGAGATGTCAAGGATTATGCTGTGCCTCAAAACCCTAAATGTCAATACAATAGGCACTCCGACAATGATTTTTGACGAGATCGACACGGGTGTTTCGGGCAGGATCGCCGATAAAATGGGCAATTTGCTTGTTGAATTATCAAAAAACTTACAGATATTTGCAATCACACATTTGCCTCAGATTGCGAGCAAAGGCGGGACCCATCTTCTTGTATACAAGGATATTGAAGAGGGCGGTGTCACTAAAACCAAGATTAAAGAGATATCCGGATCGGAAAGGGAGGAGGAGATTGCAAGGATGCTCAGTGGGTCACAAGTGACAAATGCTGCATTTGAAAATGCAAGAGAGTTGCTGAAAAACGGAAATAATTTAAACTAAAAATCTTAATATGAGACTAATTATCCAAGATTCCTACGAAAAAATCTCTAAATGGGCGGCTGCTTACATTGTGAAACGAATTAAGGAGTTTGCTCCAACCGAAGAGAGGCCTTTCGTACTGGGACTTCCAACAGGATCCACACCAAGAGGTACCTACAAGGAACTCATCAGGCTCTATAAAGAGAATATCGTTTCTTTCAAGAATGTGGTTACATTTAATATGGACGAGTATATTGGCCTTCCGAAGGACCATCCTCAAACATATCATACATTTATGTGGGATAATTTCTTCCGCCACATAGATATTCGCCCGGAAAATGTTAACATTCTTGACGGCAATGCCCCTGACCTGGAACTAGAGTGCGAAAACTTTGAAAAGAAGATGGCCGCATACGGCGGTATCAACCTGTTTATGGGTGGTATCGGTCCGGACGGACATATCGCATTTAACGAACCGGGGTCATCTCTTACATCAAGAACCAGAAAGAAAAATCTAACCACCGATACCAGAATTGCTAACTCAAGGTTCTTCGAGAACGACATAAACCAGGTGCCTAAAACCGCCCTTACTGTCGGAATCGGAACAATAATGGATGCAAAAGAGGTAATGATACTTGTTAATGGTCATCACAAAGCAAGAGCGCTATACCACGCTGTTGAAGATGGCGTTAACCATATGTGGACAATAAGCGTGCTTCAGATGCATCCACGAGGAATTATTGTATGCGATGAAGATGCAATTGATGAATTAAAGGTGGGCACAGTTAAATATTTCAAAGACATTGAGAAGGAGAATCTAGATCCTAACTCACTGCTTTGATAAAAAATCTGCCGCTCTGCGGAACACCTCTTTAAACCAGTACTCCTTCGAATCCTTTTCAGGTATATTAACAGGAAAAGGCATTTCGTGGGAGTACTTGTATGTAAAATCGAGCTCCTCAAGGCATTTTGGCCACACCGAGCCAAGTGCTCTCTTTATACCTTTTGTCGGGATTACTCTATCCTGTTTTAGCGATACTACTTTCACTCTTTGATAATTTTCCATATAGAACCGCAATCTCTCTCTTCTTAATGCGCGGGTTCCTATGTGAGATATAAATGCCTTGTCTATCGAATCAAGTTGCTCCCTCTTTTTAAATAGCTTAATAAATCTACTACTATAGTACCGTTTAAGTATGTAGTAGGATTCCCGATCCATTATAAGTCTGGAATTTCCATCCATCTTGCGAAAAACGGATCCAGCACAGAACATAAAAAGCCTGCAGTTTGAAAATCTGCCCATAGGATCGGACTGTAAGAGAACCTGTGAGAGCAAACCTCCTATCGAGTAAGCAAAAATATCGAACTTAGCCCCTTTGTCAATAACCGGATGCTCCCCTCTGTGAATCTGGTCTATAAGTTGACAGACATTGAAGATTGTCTGCTTCCCTGATATGTAGAAACGGTAAGGATCCGATTTAATTCTTGAACTAAGAGCATAATTGGCGAATGTAAGATTCTCTTTTCGTGCGCGTTTTTTTCCGGCAAGTCTCCCTATGAATGATGACATTAACCTTACATTGCTCCACTCGACAGGACTTCGGTTCATATGGAAAGCCAGTGGGAACATTACCACTCCCCTGCCTGTGCGCTTTGCGAGCTCTTCGGCCCATGAGTTATATTTATCCCAACTCCTCTCATTCAACCCGTGAAACAGGAATATAAATGATTTAACCTTACCCTCTCCCGAATATTCATCTTCCGGATCGACTATAAAGTAGTCGAACCTGTTATTCATCTGGAATTCGTCGTCGCTGTTGCTAAGAAACTCCGGGACAGGAGAAACTCTTCGCTCCCTCAGAATATCCTCACTGCGAAATGTCTCTAAGAATGATACCTTGTATGTCTTCATAACAACTCTTTTTTGCAAAAAAACCACAAGCTGAATGAGTCTCAAAAAAAATGGTGCTTTATCGAAGATTTTGGGACGAAAATTCAAAATAGAGGACGAAAACTCTTTATATGTGACGAAATAAACTATTTTTGTATTCAGATATGAATGTGCCCGGATATATAAATCAAAAGGGTAATATTGTGAGGCTGGTCGGCTTCACAGCCCTTTTTGCGCTGATATTCATTAACATATATCAGCCATTCCAGTCAAATGCCTGGTATCCGGTATCAAAGTTCATGTTTTTCGTCTTCTCCAGCCTTATCATTCTTACAGGAGTTCTTGTAGTTATTATTAGCAGAATAATTATGTATTTCCGTGCTAAAAAAGCACCGATCTCCTATATACAATATGGAGTGTGGGTTTTTTGCGAGATACTTTTAATGTCTTTGTTCTACACGATTTATACAATTATTGTAAGAAGGGCCACAGGCTCTCCTGACCCTGTGGATGTATTTAAAACATGTTTTATAAACACCTCTCTTGTTATTCTCCTTCCTTACGGTGTTTTAACTCTCTATTTTGCCTGGGCAGATTCTAAAAAGAGGCTGGCAATGCTGGAAAACGGAGAGATTTTGGAGAGCGAAAAGCCAAAAGCCATCTCTTTCAAGGATGAAAAAGGTATTCTCAGACTATCTCTCTCATCTGAAAATATTCTATATATAGAAGCTTCGGAGAATTATGCAGTGATTCACTATATGAATCTTGGGAGAACAAAAGAGTATCTGCTCCGTAATACGCTCAGAAATATAGAGTCATCGCTGTTAAACACCTCTGTCTTGAGATGCCACCGCTCATACCTGGTAAACTTTGCAAGGGTAAAGGTTATAAGAAAGACTAAAGACGGGCTCGTACTTGAGCTTGATGCAGAGAATATACCAGAACTCCCGGTATCAAAGAGCTACCAGGAGTCTGTCAGAAAAAAGTTTTTCGGAGATAGTGAAAACTCCTGACTGAAGAGTGTTGAATTGATTATTTTATAAGTTTTACAATCTCTTCACTCTGAGGCTTAACTTTTGACGGGAAAAACGCAACCAATTCACCATTCTCATTGATAAGGTATTTACAGAAATTCCATCCTGGCTCCTGCTCATTCCAACCATTTTCCGATTTTGAAGTGAGCCATTTGTATACATCATTTTTATCTGCACCCCTCACCGAAGATTTCTCCATCATTGTAAAGGTTACTCCGTAATTGATTTGACAAAACTCTTTAATTTGATCGTTGCTGCCGGGGTCCTGCCCTCCAAAATCATTGGATGGAAAACCTAATAGTACCAGTTTATCCTTATAATTCTGCGAGAGTTTTTCAAGGTCATCGAATTGTGGAGTGTATCCGCATTTAGATGCTGTATTAACTATGAGAACATACTTCCCTTTTAATTTTGAGAAATCGAATTTAACACCGTCAATTGTATTAAACGATAGTGTGTAAAAGTCTACGGAACCCTTTTTGCCGCTCTGGGCATTGACGATTGATGTTCCAAAAAACAACATTGTTATAAAGAGGTAAAAATTCTTCATTGTAATTTATTATTTCAAATTAATAGGAATACAAGAGTATTAATAATGATTAAATAAATTAACACCCATTTTTATAAATAGTTTATCCTACCTTTGTTATAGGATTTATATTTTTCTTATATATTTGCAAAAAATTTTCAATTATGATGATGAATACTAAAGTGAGGTATGCGTTAAGAACCCTCATAGAGATTGCACTATCTGAAAAGCCCGAAGGGGTATATCAAAAGGATATCTCCTTTAATCAGAATATCTCAAACAAATATCTTGACTCTATTATTTCATCATTAAAGGTTAAGGGATTAATTGCAAATGCAGGGGGGAAGAGAAGTGGATATCTGCTTGCCACACCTGTGGAGAAGATTACTCTTTATGATGTATATACGGCATTTGAACCTGTGGGTATAGTACCCTGTATAAATAACCCATCAATTTGCGTTAAAAGTGCAGATTGCAAAGCCAGAAAATATTGGATCCGTTTTAAGGAGGATTATGAGAAGATTCTCTCTAACAGATCGCTACAGCAGATAATTGAAGAAGAAGCATATGAATAAATTAAAATAATGAATAAAAGTATTTCTAAAAAACTGATTTTAACGGCCCTTATCGCTATAGTGTCGACGGGCCTCTCCTTCGGGCAAAAGAGTTATGCCTTGAAGGGTACTATTACTGTTGATGGAACTTCAAACACCCACGACTGGACAGTTAAATCTGAATCGTTGAACGGAACATTTACAATGACAGGTAACAGCGTTGAGAGCATAACTGTTAAAGTTCCGGTGGAGTCACTCAAGAGTATACTCGAAAGCAAATTTGAGAGAAAGCAAATGGAGAATCTCATATTAAAAGCATTTAATAATGAGAAGTATCCTACAATCACTTTTCAGCTGACAGACTCATTTATCCCGACACAATCCGGTTCATCTGCAGTTACTGTTTCAGGTAACCTTAATATGAATGGAGTAACAAAGAAGATTACATTCAAAGCAGATGGTAAACAGATAGCCGGCGGTGGATTTCAATACAGGGCTACAGTGCCTCTGAAATTTACCGAATATGGGATGAAACCTCCTGTAGCACTAATGATTATGAGAGTTAAAGATCCGGTTACTGTTAAACTGGACATTAATATTCCCGCATTAAACTAATTAAAATTGAAAATGAAAAAGACCTATCTTATTATTATTACAATTCTGATTTCCGGAATCACTTTCGGCCAGATACGAACGAATGACAAAAGAGGAATCAATGTCTTCGAGGTAAAGAAACTCGATGACTATGGTAAATTCGACGGAGTTAAAGTTAAACTTGGTGGTAACTTTACCCAATCGTTCCAGACTCTAGACCACTCTAGCGACGGAGTATCTACAACCCCACTCAATAAGCTTGTTCCAGGTTTCAACACTGCAGTTGCAAATCTTATTGTCGGAACCGAACTGGCAGAGGGTGTAAACCTTAAAATGGATGTATATCTATCTGCCAGACACCACCAGGAGACTTGGGTAAAAGGCGGATATATTCAATTTGACAGACTTCCGTTTATGAAGGGTAAGCTTTTCGATGATATCATGAAAATTACCACTATCAAGGTTGGTCACTTTGAAATCAACTACGGTGACTCTCACTATCGTCGCTCCGATAACGGAAACTCAATGTACAATCCTTTCGTAGAGAATAACATTATGGATGCATTCGCTACAGAGATCGGTGCAGAGGTTGACGTATTCGTAAAAGATTTCACCTTCGTTGGAGCAATAACAAATGGTAAAATCAAGGGAGAGATACTCGAATCTACAAATCCAGATAAGAAACACTACCCTGCTTACATAGGAAAGGTTGCCTTTGACAGACAACTATCCGATCTTGTGAGATTAAGATTATCCGGTTCATTGTACTACACAGCAGGTTCTGTATCTAACACACTCTACAGCGGTGACCGCTCAGGCTCTCACTACTATGGCGTGCTTGAGACAGCAAATACAACCAGTACATTTACCTCGGGTCGCTTTAGCCCTAACTTTTCCGATAAGGTAACTGCATTCATGGGAAATATCTTTATCAAAGCCGGTGGTCTTGAATCTTTTACAACAATAGAGAGTGCTACCGGAAGAGCAAAAGATGAAGTATCTGAAAGAACTGCCAATCAATTTGTGTCAGACCTCGTTTACAGATTTGGCAAGAGTGAGCAATATTGGCTTGGTGCAAAATATAACAGTGTTAAGAGTGAAATGATAAGCGGGACTACTACATATGATGCCAAAATCGATAGAGTTGCATTTTCGGGTGGTTGGTTCTTTACTAAGAATATTATGGCCAAACTTGAGTATGTAAATCAAAATTATGGAGATCAGTTCCCTGCAAACGATTACAGGAAAAACGGAAACTTTAAGGGATTTGTTTTGGAGGCTGTAGTTAGCTTTTAATTAGATGAAAAGAGCGATTGGAATAATATTACTTGTAGTTGCTTTTCAGCAGGTTCAGGCTCAAAAGAGAGTGAGTCTGGACCTGATGAAGGGCTCCTCTTTGACAATTCTAGGAAAGTCAAATATTGTTCCTTTTAAAATATTTCTCAAGGGAGATAGTTTTCCATCGGGTAAATTATCTCTGGTTACTACCGAAAAGGAGAACAAAATTTTTTTAAATGATGGGCAACTTTCGGTGAATGTCAATGATTTCACTTCAGATAATAGGATGGCGTTAAGAGATTTTAAAAAACTGGTGAAATCGGAGAGCTTTCCGGAGATAAAACTCGAAATTACCTCCCTTGATTTACAAAGAAAATCGTGTGGAAAAGCATTCGGAGGTATTGCAAACAGTGTTCTGACAATCACAGGGGTGAGTAAGCAGTATAAAATACCTCTCAATCTTGAGAGTTGCAGTGACTTCTACACAGCCGAAGGAAGGGTCAAACTTAGTATAAGAGATTTCGGTCTAAATCCTCCCGTTGAAATGATGGGCTTGATTAAGGTAAGCGAGTGGATAGAGATTGTCTTTAATGTGAATCTTAATATTTACGGGCCCGAAGAGTCGAATGCCCTGGCATCTGCAAAATAATTAATATTCTGCCGGAAGATCTTCCGGTTCAATATATATAGTGGCATCCACCACAGAGAGAAACTTATGTTTCTCTCTTTTTTATTTTGTGTGTAGCTCCATTTGAATTAAATTTGAAACATAAACTATAAGTAATGATAAAATTTGCAATAGGAAGTGACCACGCCGCATTCCATTTTAAAGAGGAGATAAAACAGTATATTATCGGCAAAGGATATGAGGTTGAGGATTTCGGAACATTTAATCTGGAGAGCGTAGATTACAGTGATTATGGAATTGCTGTGGGTGAGGCTGTGGCATCTGGAGCTGCAGATATGGGAATTGTTTGTTGCGGAACAGGGATTGGTATCTCAATAAGTGCAAACAAGGTAAAAGGGGTACGTGCCGCTCTATGCAGTGAACCCTATTCTGCAAAGATGGCAAGGGAACACAATGACGCTAACATACTTGCAATGGGTGCAAGGGTTATTGGTATTGAACTGGCAAAGATGATTGTTGACGAATGGTTGAATGCAAAATTCCAGAATGGCAGGCACTCCAGAAGGGTTAAAAAAATTACCGATTACGAAAATAACAGAGTTAGTTAGTTGAACCACTCAGGTACGACAACCCTTAATGCGTGCGGTAATACCCTTATTTTTATAATTTTACCTGCATAAACTGCGTTACCGTCAATATGCATAACTCCTTCGTTGTCTCTCTCCAGAGTTGCTCCGGAGGATTTTAAACAGCTGTAATTTCTGTTTTTTGCAGCTTGTTTTGTGAATAGCTGAATTCCGAATAACAATACTTTAAGAAGTGATATTGGCTTTATGATTGCTATATCAATTTTACCGTCTTGTATATCGGCATCAGGTGCTATATATGCATTATTACCGTACTGATTAGCATTTGCAAACGTAAGTGTAAATACCTCTTCTTCAAACTCTTCCTTATCACTTATCAATTTAAATCTCTCCGGTTTATATTTAAGAAAAACCTTTATCATTTCTCTGGCATACATCATGCGCCCTCTCTTTTTCATTAATGATACGCTTTCACTCACTTCAGCATCATACCCTACTCCGCAGGTACAAAAGAAGTACATATCGTTTGCCATTCCACAATCTATAGATAGATCTTTGCCATTCTCAATCAGTTTTATAGAACCTTCTAAATTCAGCGGCAGTTTAAGGTGCCTTGCCAATCCATTGCCAGAACCCGTAGGGATTATCAAAAGTTTTGTACTACTATTTACCAATGCACCTGCAACCTCATTTACTGTTCCGTCTCCACCAGCAACAATTACTGTATCCGCATTAATTTCAAGTGCCTTTGCTGCAAGTTCGGCAGCATGCCCGGGATAATCTGTCCTGAACAATATTGTATTATCCTTATTATCCAGAACATATCGATTTAATCTTTTTTCAAACTTATCTCTGTTAAAACTACCCGCGACCGGGTTGTATATGATAAATAGTTTTGGGCCGGATATCTGCATGGTAAATTTATTTCAACAATTTTGTACATGTTTTGTAAATGAATAATTAAAAATATTAATTTTAGTGTAAATATTTAACACCTTTGCAATTTTTTTCGAATTAATGAAGCTATGAAACGTTTTGCATTTATTAAACCTCTATTATACTTTTTGTTACTCTCTATTATTATAACAACGGTAAGCAGAGTGATTCTCTTTACAATCTATTTCGACAGGATTACCGAGGTTGAGGGTTATCTTAATTTATTTCTAATCGGATTGAGGTTTGATCTTATTGTGATATGTTATATCTCACTGATCCCATTTTTGATACTGACTTTTGTTCCCGATCTGTTAATGGGTTTCAAGAAGAGATTTATTAATATGTACCTCGTTCTGATGCTCTTCCTGATCTTCTTTATGGAGCTTGTGACTCCAGATTTTGTTGGGCAGTATGATACCAGACCTAACAATCTTTTCATCGAGTATCTTATCTATCCTAAAGAGGTTGCAACCATGCTGTGGAAGGGGAGAGCTCTTACTGTTATAATTACACTTCTTGTTTCGGCAGCCTTTCTCTTTTTGGGAATCAAAAAGGGGAAAAAGCTCTTTTATCCTGTTCCATCTATGTGGATCAGCCGTTTTATGCTTTTCCCGATTGTCGGATTTCTTCTATTTTGGGGAGCCAGAGGAAGCCTGACCTCACGCAGACCTATAAATCAAAGTAATTCTGTTTTCACAACCGATCAACTGACCAATAATCTTGCTCTTAACTCTCTGTATACCGTTGTATTTGCCGCATATAACCTTAAAAATGAGTCTGATGCATCAAGAATGTATGGAAAGATGGAGAGTGAGGAGGCAATCACAAGGGTTAAACGCTATATGAACGTTGCTGATACCTCCTTTGTTTCTAAGGATTTACCTACAGCACATCTGCAAAATTCCCTCAATTCAAAGGATAGACCATATAATTTAGTAATAATTCTTGAAGAGAGTCTCGGTGCCGAATTTGTCGGTGCTCTGGGGGGACTACCTCTTACTCCGAATATAGACAAGCTGTCGAAAGAGGGGATGCTATTTACAAATCTATATTGTACCGGAACAAGAAGTTCAAGAGGAATTGAGGCAGTTATAACCGGGTTTTTGCCAAGCCCCTCAGAGAGCGTAGTGAAGTTGAGCGGTTCTCAAAGCGGATTCTTCACCCTCGCCTCACTGCTAAAAGAGGCCGGATACAATACAAGTTTCCTTTACGGTGGTATGGCAAACTTC
>JAFIHK010000106.1 GCA_017848635.1 Bacteroidales bacterium
GACTACAAGATTCACATTGAAAACGACTCAATGTACAACACCCCTCCGGTATTCTCGATCTTTGTGATGAACGAGACTCTCAAATGGCTTAAGGGTATTGGCGGTCTTGAGGTTATCAACAAGATCAACAAGGATAAGGCGGCTCTCCTATACAATGAGATCGACCGCAACAAGATGTTCAAAGGAACTGCTGCAGTTGAGGATCGTTCTATTATGAACATCTGCTTTGTAATGAGCGATGAGTACAAAGATAAGGAGGATGCATTCATGGCTTTTGCAAAAGAGAGAGGAATGGTAGGTATCAAAGGGCACCGTTCGGTTGGAGGATTCAGAGCCTCTACATATAATGCGCTCCCTGTGGAGAGTGTTCAGGCCCTTGTTAACTGTATGCAGGAATTTGAAAAATTAAACGCCTAATCATGAAAGTATTGGTTGCTACCGACAAACCGTTTGCAAAGGCTGCGGTTGACGGAATAAGAGAGATTGTTGAGGGCGCCGGCCATTCGCTTGCGTTACTCGAAAAGTACACTTCGCCGGAAGAGCTTTACGCGGCCGCTGCCGATGCCGATGCTCTTATCGTAAGGAGTGACAAGGTTACAAAAGAGGTGGTTGAGTGTGCAAAGAACCTTAAGATTGTTGTACGTGCCGGCGCCGGCTACGACAACCTGGACCTTGAGGCTTGTACTGCAAAAGGAGTTGTTGCTATGAATACTCCGGGCCAAAACTCAAATGCAGTTGCAGAACTTGCACTTGGAATGATGGTTTACATTTCACGTAACTGTTTCACACCTGGGACCGGGTCTGAATTAAAAGGGAAGAGAGTTGGTATCCACGCTTACGGAAATGTTGGAAAACTTGTTGCCTCCCTTGCCAAAGGATTCGGTATGGAGGTGATGATCTTCGACCCGTTCGTTAAGGCCCATGAGATTACCGACCCATCAATTAAAATTGCTGCTACTGTTGAGGAGTTATACTCATCATGTCAGTTCGTTTCACTTCATATTCCGGCCAATGCCCAAACAAAGGGATCGATTGGATATGAGCTGCTCTCTAAGATGCCTAAGGGCGGAGCGCTTGTAAATACAGCCCGTAAAGAGGTTATCGACGAAGCCGGGCTCATGAAGGCACTCACCGAAAGGAGCGACCTCAAATATATTACCGATATAGCTGCGGATAACCAGGCAGAGCTGTCGGAAAAATTCGGAACAAGAGTCTTCGCATCTCCTAAAAAGATGGGGGCAGAGACAGCCGAAGCAAATATTAATGCAGGTTTGGCATCAGCAAGACAGATTGTTAAATTTTTCGCTACAGGCGATAAAACTTTTCAGGTAAATAAATAGAGATTTATGGTAAAAGTAAAGCCCTTTGCGGCATTGAGGCCACCTAAAGCAATAGCTAAAGAGGTGGCTTCGCGCCCTTACGATGTTCTAAATTCAAAAGAGGCGCAAATGGAGGCCGGCGAAAAATCGCTGCTCCATATTATCAAACCGGAGATAGACTTCAATCCAATAATTGACGAACACTCTCAGGCTGCTTACGATAAAGCGGTTGAGAATTTCAGGAAATGGCAGCAGAATGGATGGCTGGTTCAGGATCCGAAAGAGATGTACTATGTTTACGCCCAGACAATGGAGGGGCGCACCCAGTACGGAATTGTACTATGTGCAAACGTTGAGGATTACCTTACAGGGAAGATCAAAAAACACGAACTTACACGTAAGGATAAGGAGGAGGACAGAATGATTCACGTCCGTATTCAGGATGCCAATGTTGAGCCTGTCTTCTTTGCATACCCCGATAATAGTCGTATCAACGAAATTACCGAATCGGTGGTAGCTTCAAAAGCTCCGGAATATGACTATATAGCCGAAGATGGCTTCGGTCACCATTTCTGGCTTATAGAGGATGACTCACTCATTTCCGAACTAACATCGCTATTCGAGGGAATTCCGGCATTCTACGTTGCCGACGGACACCACAGGACAGCAGCTGCAGCATTAGTAGGTGCTGAGAAGAAGAGTCAGAACCCTGCCCACACAGGCGATGAGGAGTACAACTACTTTATGGCATTAGTATTTCCTGAGAGCCAGCTGAAGATCATAGACTACAATCGAGTGGTAAAGGATCTCAACGGAATGTCTGCGCAGGATCTTCTTAAAAAATTGGAGGAGGATTTCACGATAGAAGAGAGGGGAGAAAACATTTACAAGCCTGAATATCTGCACAACTTCTCAATGTACCTGGAAGGCCGCTGGTACTCACTCACAGCAAAGCCAGGAACATATAATGACTCTGATCCTATTGGAGTTTTGGACGTAACCGTGCTCTCTAATCTTATCCTGGACAAACAACTGGGGATTAAAGATCTGCGCACCGATAAACGAATTGATTTTGTTGGTGGAATCCGTGGACTTGGTGAGTTAAAAAAGAGAGTGGACTCGGGAGAGATGGCAGTAGCCTTCGCACTCTATCCTGTCTCTATGAAACAGCTCATTGACATTGCGGATACAGGCAATATTATGCCTCCAAAAACCACCTGGTTCGAGCCTAAGCTTCGCAGCGGTCTTGCAATTCACAAACTAAGCAGGTAGATTTGCAGGAAAATTTTTCCTGAATGAAGAGAATCTTACTGTTTACAATTTTAATATTTCCCTGCCTCTCTCTCGCAGCCCAAAATGGTTCATCTGCGGGTAAAGACGGCAGGGTTACTTTTGATATGACTCTTAAGAATAAATTCGAATACGATTTTATTGCCGAGCAGATGCGTTTTGAGGTTAGAAATTCCAGGCTTGGTCTTAAGGGAAATCTAAATGACAATATATCTTTCCGGACACAGGTGGAGTTGAGCAATTCCGGGAAATTCGAAGTTCTCGATATTTTCGGCACATTCCGTTTCGATAACGGATTGAGAATATCTTTCGGACAGCAACCTGTTTCGCTTTATAATGACTACATGACAGGCCCGAACCAGATGATGTTTGCCAACCGTACATTCTCTGCTAAATATATTACGAGCACCAGGGATATCGGGGTAATGGCCTTCTATGGTTTTGAGGCGGGCGGCGTACCGTTTCAGGTTGAAGCGGGTGTGTTTAACGGTGGAAAGATAAATCAGCCGGTCTGGACCGACAGACCCGGCTATAGTGCCCGTCTGATTGCCGGAAGTAACGAAGGTTGGAGAAGCTCTATCAAATATTACAGATACCCATACAGTACAACAAGCGATTTTGTGATGTGGGGAGCCGATTTCAGGTACGCCGCCCGCCGGATCCGTCTGGAGGGAGAGGCTATAAATCGAAATAATGTTGCAACCGGAGATGTTATGTTCTCTCCATCTTTGCAGGGAGCATACTCATTCCCCCTGAAAAACAGC